>NZ_JADRHM010000013.1 GCF_018205345.1 Fusobacterium sp. DD2 | reverse complement strand
CCTATTTTTTATCTATCTTAAAAATTATACAATCAAGTTAATTAGACAAAGTAATCCAATAAATATTAATGGAATATTTAACTTAGCAAAATCTCCAGTTACAGCATGTAAAATAATGTAGCTTAAGAATCCTAAGCTTAATCCAATACTGATACTGTATGTCAATGGCATCATAATAATTATGATAAAACATGGGAATAAAGTCTTAAGATCTTTAAAGTCAAGTTCTTTTACATTTTTAAACATATACACTCCAACAAGTACTAATGCTGGTGCAGTTGCATAAGCTGGTACTACTGCAACTATTGGAGAGAAGAATAGAGCAAGTAGGAATAATACTCCTGTTACAACTGATGCAAGTCCTGTTCTTGCTCCAACTGTAACTCCTGCTGCTGATTCAACATATGTTGTAACTGTACTTGTACCTAATACTGAACCAATTATTGTTGAGAATACGTCAGTATATAACATTCTTCCAAATCCTTGGATTTTACCATCTTTATCTACAATTCCCATCTGTCTTGAACAAGAAATCAATGTTCCCAATGTATCAAATAAGTCAACGAACATAAATGAGAATATAGGTCCAATTAATGATAATTTAAAAGCTCCTGTTATATCAAGTTTTCCAGCTATAGGCATAATGCTAGGTGGAAGTGATATAAGTTTTTCAGGAACAGCTATATTACCAGTTATAAAAGCTAAAATTGTAGAAATTATAATACCAATTAAGATTCCACCTTTTACCTGTTTAATCTCAAGTACCACTGCAACTAAAAGACCAACTATTCCTATCATAGCTGTTATATTAATCTTTCCAAGTGATACTAAAGTAGCAGGGTTTGCTTCTATAAGTCCCATACTTTTCAATCCGATAAAAGTGATAAATAGTCCAATACCTCCACCAACTGCTATCTTAAGTGGCATAGGAATAGCATCTGCTATCTTCTCTCTTATTCCTCCTAGTGAAAGAACAAAGAAGAAACATCCAGACATAAATACAATTCCTAAAGCAGTCTGCCAAGGTAGACCTTTACCTAAAACCAATGTAAATGTAAAGAATGCGTTAAGTCCCATTCCTGGAGCCAATGCAAATGGTGCATTTGCCCATACTCCTGATATAATTGTAGCTAATGCAGATGTAAGACAAGTAACTGTGATAAGAGCTCCCTTATCCATTCCAGTAAGTCCTAAAATAGAGGGGTTAACAAAGATTATGTACGACATTGCCAAAAAGGTTGTCACTCCACCTATTATCTCCTGTTTTACTGTGCTGTGTCTCTCAGAGATTTTATAATATCTCTCTAAAAAGGTTGTGTTTTCCATACCTTCCTCCTTTAAAATTATTTATATTTAGTTAACGACTATGTGGTTTACAAAAACTTTTTATACTCTGGTGGTAAAGGTAATTCAATCTTTATTCCATATTTCTCTATATTTAAATAGTGTGAAAAAAGAAACATAGATTTTACTCTGTCATTACCATACTTTGAGTCCCCTACTATAGGATGACCCTTTGATGAAAGCTGCACTCTTAATTGATGCGTTCTT
This sequence comes from Fusobacterium sp. DD2, assembly GCF_018205345.1. NCBI lineage: Bacteria > Fusobacteriati > Fusobacteriota > Fusobacteriia > Fusobacteriales > Fusobacteriaceae > Fusobacterium > Fusobacterium sp. DD2. The sequence continues at coordinate 41,804 of NZ_JADRHM010000013.1, read as the reverse complement.
CCACTTTCCAGACTTCCTTCCAGCAAAGTGCAATTTTTACCCCTTTGGATAACTTTAAATCTGCTTACACTTTCCTTTGATCCTGGCTCAAATTTGTCAAGCTCTACTACCCTATCTTCAAGCTTTTTAAGCCAGCTTTTGATTATAAACTCATCTTTGCTTATTATTCCATTCACAAGGATGAAGTATTTTTTTTCTATTTTTCTATCTCTGATTTCCTCTGAGAGTTCTCTAGCAGTAACAAGATTTTTTGCTCCTATCACAAGACCTGATGTGGCCTTGTCTATTCTATTTACAAAGTTGAAATTTGGATTTTTAAGGTATGCTTTAATAAGTTCAGACATTCCATATTCATGGCCGCTTCCCTTATGCATAACCAAATTTTCTTCTTTATTAAAGATAAGTATATTCTTATCCTCATAAACTATGTGTTTTTTTATATAATCAAGCTGTTTTGGAGTTATATTCATAATATCTTCTGTTTGGTCTTTTTTTTCAACATTGAAAAATACCTTTACTACATCTCCAGTCTGCAGTCTGTAATTTTCTTTTGATTTTTTTCCATTGACTTTAATCTTTCCAACTCTTATCCCTTTAAAAATTTCAGTCAGTGCAAGATCTGGAAAATTCTTTCTCAAGTATCTGTCCAATCTTACATTATCATATTCTTTATCTATTGTATATTCCATTTTTCTCCTACTCTCTATATATTCTTACACTCTGAACTATTCCAAGCATTATAAAACTTAGAAGTAAAGATGTTCCTCCATAGCTCATCAAAAGTAAAGGTTTCCCTGTAACAGGCATTATTCCCATTGTCATTCCCACATTTATTACAAAGTGGAAAAAGAAAATAGCTGCTATTCCGTAGCAGATAAGCTTTCCATACTTATCCTCTGTTGTGTCAGCTATATAAAGTATCTGCATAATAAGAAGAAAATATAATACGAAAAGTAAAACTCCTCCTACAAATCCTCTCTCTTCCAAAAATACAGATGCTATAAAGTCTGTATGTGCCTCTGGTAAAAATCTTAATTTACTCTGAGTACTATTTAAAAACCCTTTTCCATAAAGGCCTCCTGAACCAATTGCAATCATAGATTGTGTTACATTCCAACCACTTTTTAGTGGATCAGATTCAGGATTTAAAAATGTAAGTATTCTTGTTCTCTGATAATCCTTAAGTAAAAAGAAAAAGGATAGAGGTGCTGATATTGCTCCAACTATTCCCATTGTTATTATCGTTTTCCACTCAAGATTAGCCATAAAAAGTATTACAAAAAATGTAAAACAGATTATTAGAGTTGTTCCTAAGTCTGGTTGTTTAAGTATCAAAAGTAATACTGGTAGGATAAAAAGCCCAGCTGTAAAAAACTTTTTAAATCCTATTGTTCTATCTCTAAAATTTATAGAGATAAAAGCTGAAAGGGTAAGTACTACAATTACTTTACCAACCTCTGAAGGCTGAAGACTTATAGGTCCCAAACTTATCCATCTTTGAGCTCCCAATCTACTGTCTCCAATGACAAGAAGAGCTCCTAAAAATAGTATATTAAATACATATAAAACTTTATAATATTTGAGGTATTTCTTATAGTCTATCATTGAAACTACCATATAGGCAAATATTGATATTCCAGCCCATACTGCCTCTTTATAATGAAATGCCCCAGATTTTGAAATAGTGGCACTATAAATTGTAGTTATACTGATTCCTACAATGAAAAGGGCGTTGAGAATTAGCCAATTATTCATTTTTTTAATACGTTTTAAAATAAGTCTAAACTCTCTATTATGCCTCATAATTACCTCTATTTCCCAGTGTGTCCAAATCCACCTTCTCCTCTTTCTGTTTCATCAAGAGAAGTCACTACTTCAAATTCTATCTGTTCCACTTTATTTAAAACCATCTGTCCGATTCTTTCCTGTGGCTCAATAGTATATTCATCTTTGCTTAGATTGATAAGTATTACCCTTATCTCTCCTCTATAATCTGAATCAATTGTTCCAGTGGCATTTGCCATTGAAATTCCATGTTTTAATGCAAGACCACTTCTGGGTCTTACCTGAATCTCATATCCTTCAGGAATTGATACTTTTATCCCTGTAGGAACCAGTTTTCTTTCCAATGAACCTAAAGTAATTGGTTCAGTGATATTAGCTCTGATATCCATTCCAGCTGACCCTTCAGTTTCATATTTAGGAAGTGTAACTCCTTGTGCTGTAACAACTTTTACTTTAACTTTTTCCATTTCTGCTCTCCTTATTCTACATCTCCTAATATTGTCCAAGAATAATATTTTTCATCAAATATCATTTTGGCAACTTTTTTTATATCTTCTAATGTAATTTTTTCTATTGATTTTATTATCTCTTCTATATCAATTACTCTATCATAAATCATATAAGAGTTGGCCATTCTATTCATTCTTCCTTTAGTTCCCTCAAGGCTAAATGTAAGTAGACTTAAAAATTGATTTTTTGATTTTTGAAGTTCATAAGCTGTAATTCCATTTTCTTTAATATCTAAAAGCTCTTTCTCTATAATCTCCAAAACTTCCTTATAGCTATCTTTTGTAGTTCCTGCATATACAGTGAATATTCCATCCTCTATAAATGCACTTGAATATGTGTACACAGCGTAAGCAAGTCCTCTTTCCTCTCTAATTTTTTGGAAAAGTCTTGAACTCATATTTCCACCTAGTACACTTGAAATTATAGCTGCAGGATATTTTAAATCATCTATAAGACCTACACCTTTACTGTTAAAGCAAAGATGTACCTGATTAGTATCTCTTTTTATTCTATTTTCTCCAGAATTAATTGTATATGTATTATCTATATTTCTTCTATTTTCGTGATCTTTTATACTTCCAAAACCTTTTTCAAGCATATCAAATATCTTATCTGAATCAAATTTTCCAGCTAATGATATAACCATATTTGATGCTCTGTACTGATCTTTATAATAGTTTAAAAACATATCTCTATCAATTGCTTTTACACTTTCAACAGTTCCAGATACACTATTTGACTGTGGTCCTGTAAGAGCAAATTTTAAGTTGTCCTCATGAACTACCTCTTCTGGAATATCATCATACATTCTTATCTCTTCAATTATGACATTTCTTTCACGTTCAAGGTTTTCTTCAGTGAATGTTGAATTTAAAAACATATCAGATAGAATATCTATCCCTTTTTCAACTTTACTTGCAAGCATTTGAATGTAGTAACCAGTGGTATCTCTGCTTGTATAAGCATTGATCATTCCACCTTCATTATCAATCTCTTCTGAAATATCCTTAGCAGATCTTTTTTCAGTTCCTTTAAACATCATATGTTCAATATAGTGAGAAACACCATTTTCTTCTGGGTATTCATCTCTTGCTCCTGTTTTTACAAATACTCCCAAACTTATTGTATCTACACTATCCATTTTATCCATTAGCACTGGTATTCCATTGCTTAACTTTCTAATCTCTATACTCATTTATCTACTCCTAAATTTTAGTATTCCGCCTTATGCAGCAGGTAGAGTCCAACAACTAAAAATAGTATATTTGGAATCCATCCACCTATTAATGGATTTAAAAATCCATTTGAAGTAAAAGCCTCAAATGTTGCTTTTACTATATAGTAACCATAACCTAAAAGTACACAAACTCCTAAACTTACTGCTGATGTACCTCTTACATATCTTCCACCAAGTGCAAGACCTAAGAATGATATTATAAAACTTGCAAAAGGAAAAGAGTATCTATTTCCAAGTTCTACCATAAGTTCTCTCGTATCTCCCCCTACACTTGTAAGATCTCTAATTGTCTGTTTAAGCTCTTTTATTGTAAGAGTTCTAGGTTCTACTGATGATGTAATAAAATGATCTGGATTATCACTGTACTTACTATCAGCAAAATATTCCATTGTTTCAGGCTTTTTATTTTCATCACCATAAGTTATATTTACATCTTTTAACATCCACATTTTTTTACTGAAATTATATCTTGCATCTGGTGCTGCAATTATTCTTTCTATCTTTGTAAAATCATCATTTAAATCTATTATTTCAACATTTTCTGCAAATCCAGTTTTTCTATTTAACTTGGACATAAGATAAACATAATTTGCATTTTCTCCTCTTAAAAAGGCATTTCTCTTTTCAATAGGAGCCTCCCTTGTACTTACCTCACCACGTCTTAAATCCTTATTCATCTTTTGACTCTTAGGATATAGGCTGTCATTTACAAAAAATACAATTCCTGAAATCACTATTGATAAGATAATAGGACATATAACTATTCTTTTAAAACTTATTCCTGAAGTTTTTAAAGAGATAATCTCCAGATTTGAAGCCATAACGCTTACTGTCATCATACAACCAAGAAGTACAGCAAGTGGTGCCACATCTATAAATATTCTTGGAAGCATAGTTATAATATAAAGTACAGCATCATGTGATGTAAATCTTCCATCACTTAGATACTTTACTACTCTGAATAACTGACTTACAATAAATATCCCCATAAATGCAATAAGACTTAGCAAAAATGATTTTATAAAATTTTTACTTATATATCTATCTAATATCTTCATTATATCACCTTTGCTTTCTTTTTATACATTATAATTGTTAGAATCAAAAGTACAATATCTGGTGTCCATATTCCAATAAACACAGGAATAAGACCTCTAGATGACATGACCATACCAATATTCAGACAGGTTATATAAGAAAAAATAACAATAAGACTCAATGCAAAATTTGCTCCCTTTCCACTTCTATGGTGTCCTATTGAAAGAAATACACCAAGTAAAGAAAGCATAATTGTGGCTAAAGGCACTGCTAACTTTTTATTTATCTCTATTTTAAATGGAAGTTTTTCAGGTCCATTTTTTTCTCTCATCTCTTTAAATAGAGTTTTTATACTCATTGCTTCTATATCTTTAACTTTTAAATTCATCTCACTGAAATAAGCAGCTAAAGGAATCTTCTTCTCATCAAATTCTCCAGTCAATACCACTTTTCCCTTATCGTTAAAGTTATAAAATTTTGAATCCTTTAAAACCATTGATGAATCTTTCCAATATGCTTCACTTCCAGAAATTACTGTTGGGAATTTTTTATCACTGTTCTTCTGGAATATCAAAACTCCATGAGCAACCTTATCTTTTCCAACAAGCCTATCTATATAGAGACTGTACTGCTCAACCTCATCTATAAAAGTTCTCTCTTTTAATTGAAACACTGGATTTTCATAAGCTATTTTAGCTGTTAAATACTGCAATTTTGATACAGATCTCGGTATTATACTTTCCTGAAGGAAAAATATAAAAGCTGTTGTCAGAATAGCTGCCTTTAAAACTGGTCTAACTATATCTTTAAGTGACATTCCAACAGCACTCATTGCAGTAGCTTCACTTGTTCTTGTAAATTTTGAAAAAGTAAGCATTATTCCCAGAAACATTCCCATAGGTATAGTCTGAGAAAGTATCGGCGGTAGATAAAAAGACAAAATCCTAGTAACATCTATTATTGAAATTCCTTTTACTATTATATTCTCCATCATAGCTACAATTATATCTATCAGGAAAATAAATGTAAAAAGAGAAACTCCAAATATTACTGGCATCTTAATCTCATTTAAAATATATCTGTCTATTATTTTCATCATACTCTCCTAAAACAGCTTATTTATATATCTGTCTACCAATTTACCATTTTTTATGCTATTTATCTTATCTTTAAATTCCTTTGGCATATACTCTTCAACCTTAGGAACAACTTTTAAAAATATGTCTGTAGAACGACTTCCTGTGCTGTATTTTTCAAGTCCATTAAATTTATCCACTGCGAAGTCAAAAATAAATATAATTATCATTGCGATAATTAACCCTTTCATTGCACCTAATATTGCCCCTAAAGCTCTAATTACAAGACCTTTGCTCTGATGCAACATGATATTTCTGAAATAATATAAAAATATTCCTACAACAATATAAACTGCCCAGAAAATAATTATATAAATTATAAAGTAGTTATCAGTTCCACCTTTTAAGTTTAAGAAATTAATAACATATGGTGTTAAATATTTTGCTATAAGAAAGTTGATAATCAATCCAAAAACTGATAGAAATTCAACGAAAAGTCCATTTCTAAGCCCATCTAATATTGATAATATCAATACCACTAACACAACAATATCTAAGTACATAGCACAACCCCTTTTATTAGTTATTGATTATTTTTACCCATAAAGCCTTCAAATATAATGTTTCTGGTATATGTAAAACCCATGGGTGATCTTCTGGTTGATAATTTATTCCAATTACCTGTAGAAGTTTTCCATTTTTTGATGCAGCCATTCTTGTAACCTCTAAAAGATCTTGAAGTGATATATGATATGCACATGTTATTACTCCAAGTATTCCTCCATCTTCAAGAAGTTGGAAACTATCATTACATAAATCATAAAAGAAATCTCTACCCTTACGGATATCAGCCTTTCTCTTAATTAATGAAGGTGGATCAAGTGTTATTACATCATACTTCTCTCCTCTTCCAATAAGAGTCTTAAGAAGCATAAATGCATCTCCTTCCATAGTTGTAAAATTCCCTCTAAATTCATTTAATCTATAGTTTTCATGGCATAGTTCCAGAGCATGAGGCTCTTTGTCTATTGCTACAACTTTTTGACAATTTTCTTTTAAGGCAGCTACTGAAAATCCACCACTACTTGAAAATACATCAAGAAATCTTGTATTTGTATTAAGATATTTTCTTATAAACTTTCTTGAATCTCTCTGGTCTAAGAAAAATCCTGTTTTTTGACCATCTATAATATCTATACCATATTTTAGACCATTATCTTCCATAGTTACTCTTTCAGGTATCTCACCAAAAATAACTCCTGTTTTTTGTTCTACTCCCTCTAAGGTTCTATTTTCGACGTCACTTCTTTCATAGATTCCCTTTGGTTTCATTACTTTTTTTATAGCATTTATTATTTCCTGTCTAAATTTTTCTACACCTGAATTTCTAAATTGAACAGCAACATATTTATCGAAATAATCTATTATCAGCCCTGGAATTCCATCAGCTTCAGAGAAAAATGCTCTTACACAATTTGTCTCTTTAAATAGGTGCTCTCTCTTTTCATATGCTCTTTTAATCTTTTCTAAAAAGAATTTTTTATCTATCTTTTCATCAGTTGTAGTAAGTACTCTTACATAAGCAGATGTTGAATCTGTAACATATCCTGTTCCAACTACTTCCATATCTGCTGTACATACATCAACTATATCTCCATTTTCAATTTTACCCATTGTTGAAGCTACATCATCTTTAAATACATTTGGGTAAAAATTTCTAATCTTACTGTCTTTTCCCTTTTTTAAAATTACGCTTGCCATCATCTCTCCTTATCTGTCTATCAAATAGGGTTTCCCATTTTTTCTATACACTCTATAAACTCTTCTTCCTATTCCTGTAACAAGGTCACAAGAACATTTGTGATCAATTGTCATATCTCTTATTATATCATCTCTTAGAACTATAACTTCATCACCAAGAGCTATCTTATCCTTTATTGTGTCTGGAATTTTTGCCATACACATATCCATACATATCTCTCCAATTAATGGACATTTTTCTCCAGCTATTATAACGTAACTTTTTCCTGTGAAATCCTTTTTTATTCCATCAGCATATCCCATACCAATTACCACATATGTCTCTCCTGAATGAACAAAACCCTGTCTTCCATAAGATACATAAGTATCATGAGTTGGTTTTTTTATAGCAAGAATTTTGGTTTTTACAGTAAAAACTCTTTTTAATCCTTCTACTATATGAGAACCAATCATTCCATACATACATATTCCTGCTCTCACTAAGTTACCAGTATAACCTTTATTAAATCTAAATATTCCTCCACTATTTAATATATGGATATATTTTACTCTGTCCTTATATTTTTCAAAAATAGAAAATTTAGAAATCTGATCAAAGGTATACTTATCAGCAGCATCATTAAAACCATCAGCATCAGAAAGATGTGAATAGATACCCATTATATTGATACCATTAGTCAGACAGTAATTGACAACCTTTTCTCCTTCCCAAGGTTCAAATCCCAATCTTCCCATACCTGTATCAACTTTAATATGTATTCCTACATTTAATTTTTTATCTTCTAAAAATTTTATCTGTTCCCAGTTTCCAACTGTTATCTGAATGTTATTACGAGCAGCCTGTTCTATCTCATCATCTAAAAGTATCCCAAGTACAAGAATCTCACCTTTAAAACCAGCCTCTCTCAGTTCTAAAGCCTCATCAAGACAGGCAACAGCAAATAGTTTTACTCCATTTTTTTCAAACTCTCTTACAACTTCTATACTCCCAAAGCCATAACTATTGGCTTTTACTACTGCCATTACATCCATTCCCTGAACTTGTTTTTTTATTTGATTGATATTAAAAACTAAGTTGTCCATTTCTATTTCTACCCAAGCTCTCATTTTAACCTCTTTCCAAACTAGTAATATGCAAGTGCCTATAAAAGCTATAGACACTTGCTATATTTCCATTATATATCAATTTCCAAGTTTATACTAATATTTTCTCTTTTCTTTCTTTTGTTTCTTCTTTTTTAAGTATCGCTTCAAGACCACTATTGTTTTTGTTGTTCTTATCTAAAAGATAAACAATAGGTGTTGCAATAAATACTGAACTATATGTTCCTGCAAGTATTCCAACTAGAAGAGTAACTATAAATGTTCTTAAGCTGTCTCCTCCAAATATTAGAATAGCTATAATAGCAAAAAGTGTAGTAACTGATGTATTTATTGATCTTATCATAACCTGGTTGATACTCTTATTTAGACATTCAACAAAAGTCATTTTCTTCTTAGTTTTTCTTCTTATATTCTCTCTTATTCTATCAAATACAACAATTGTATCGTTGATTGAATATCCAAGAATAGTTAATATAGCTGCAATAAATGGCGTATCAACTTCATAATTTAAAAGTGAGATTACTCCTACTGCAATAATAAGGTCGTGAATTAATGCTGTAATAGCTCCTATTGAGAATACAAACTCAAATCTTATTGTGATATATACAACAATTAAAACTGCCCCTATAAGTAGTGAGTATATTGCAGAACTTTTAAGTTCTTTACCAATACTTGCTCCAACTTTTTCTATTTTATTAATATCATAAGTTCCTAATTTTGATAAATCTTCAAGAACTTCATTTTTTTGATTTTCAGTAAGTTCCTGTGTTCTTATGATTACTGTTGTTCCTTCTGATACTTGAACTTTTCTACTGTTAGCACTTAACTGATGAATATTTTTAGCAGCTTCATCAAGCACTTCGTTAATAGCCGAAAGTTCAACAGGTTTTTCATATTTTATCTGCATAAGGTTTCCACCTGAAAAGTCTATTCCATAGTTAAGACCTTTTGTGAAGATAATTGCAAGAGATAGAATTACCAATACTGCAGATAAACCTAAAAATTTCTTAGAATTTTCTATAACTGCTATTTGCATATTTCTCTCTCCTTTACCCCGAAAAACTTTGGATTTTTAAGTCTAAATGTAATTACAAATACCTGTAATAATATTTTTGTAATTGTAATTGCTGTAAACATAGATGCCAGTGTACCTATTGTTAATGTTACAGCAAATCCTTTTACAGGTCCTGTACCAAATGTAAATAAAATAGTAGTAATAATAAGGGTTGTAAGGTTTGAGTCAAAAATTGCTACGAAACCTTTGCTGAAACCTGTTCCAATACTGTTAAGTACTGTATTTCCAAGTCTTAATTCCTCTTTTATTCTTTCAAATATAATTACATTGGCGTCAACTGCCATACCAGCTGATAGTATCAATCCTGCAATTCCAGGAAGTGTCAATGTAGCATCTATAAACTTAAGTGCTCCAAATGTAATAAGAGCAAAGATAACTAAAGCTATATCTGCAACAATTCCAGGAAGTTTATAGAATATTAACATAAATATACCTATAAGTCCCATTGCAAGAACTCCTGCATGTCTACTTTGTGCTATTGATTCATCTCCAAGAGATGCTCCAACTGTTCTTGTTTCAACTATTTCTGCCTTTACAGGTAATGCCCCTGCATTTAAAAGTGTAGCTGTAGCCTTTGCCTCTTCAACAGTATAGTTACCAGTTATAACTCCACTTCCACTTGGAATTTCTGAATTTATCATAGGTGCTGTTTGTACTGTACCATCAAGAGTGATAGCAAGTTTCTTACCTATGTTATTTCTTGTAATCTCAGCAAACTTAACAGCTCCCTGTTGGTTCATTTCAAATTGAATTTGAGGTCTTCCAAGATTATCATATGAAACATCAGCTTTTTTAAGTGCTCCACCTGTTAATAATGTAGGTCCTAAAGAACCATCTGGATTTTCAATTCTGAATTCCAATAAAGCTGTTTTACCAATCATTTTAATTGCATCTTCTGTGTTGCTTACTCCTGGTAATTCTATGATAACTCTGTTATCTCCAGCTTTTTGTACAACTGACTCAGCAACTCCCAGTCCATTAATTCTTCTGTCAAGTACTTCAATCAGTCTGTCCATAGCCTGTGCATCAAGTTTTACGCCTTGGTCTGGCACAGCCTCTAACACAACATACACTCCACCTTTAAGGTCTAGTCCTAGTTTAGTAGGCTTTGCAAAACTTAGCCATGCTGCACCACAAACTATTGCTATAACAAGGAGTAATTTCATCATTAGTTTTGAACTCATTTTCCCCTCCAACTTTCCTATCTTTTTCTTTCAAGAAAACTCTGAAGTATCAAAGCTGCTGCCACTTTATCAACAACTTTTCTCTTTTCTAAAGCTCCCTTTCTGTTTGTTTCATTTAAGATTCTATCTGCTGAAACTGTAGTTAATCTTTCATCCACCTCATAGATTTCAAGATTATCAATACTATTTTTCAGTTTCTCAATAAACTCTCTCACTTTTTCAGCCTGTCTTTTTTCTGTCCCATCCAGACTTTTAGGAATACCAATAACCAGTGCATTGGTATTTTGCTCTTTCAATATCTCTTCTATTCTTTCAACTGCCTTAGTTTTTCTTCTGTCAATAACTTCCAGGGGTGTGGCTATAATCCCCATAATATCAGATTTAGCCACTCCTATTCTTACGTCACCAACATCTAAGGCTACGTATTTTTTATACATTTCCACCCCTTACAATTATAATAAAGTTTTCAATGTTTCTTTAGCTTTAGCCACAGCTTCTCCAACTTTACTTGCATCTTTTCCTCCAGCTTGAGCGAAATCTGGTCTTCCTCCACCATTTCCACCAGCTATTTGAGCAGCTTCTTTTACTAAAACTCCAGCTTTTACTTTACCTGTAAGATCTTTTGTTACTCCAACAGCAAATATAGCTTTGTCTTCTCCAGAACCAAGGATAACTACACAGCTTCCAAGTTTTTCCTTTAAAGAGTCAACCATTTGTCTTAATTCTTCAGCTGTTTTATCTTTAAATGTCTTAGCAACAACTTTTACTCCATTTATCTCTTCAGCATCTTCATTTAATGATTTTGCTTCAAATGAAGTTAGTTTAGCTTTTAATGCTTCTATCTCTTTATTATTTTCTCTTAGAGTTTCATTTAATTTTTCTACTCTTTCAACTACTGCAGATGTATCTGCTTTAACTGTTTTTGCTATTGCTTTTAGATTGTTTTCCATTTTCTTAACAAATCTGTAAGCTTCTTTTCCAGTTACTGCTTCAATTCTTCTTACTCCAGCAGCAATTCCGCTTTCACTTTCTATTTTGAATAGTCCAATTTTTCCAATATTATCAATATGAGTTCCTCCACAAAGTTCAATTGAGAAATCTCCAACTTTAACTACTCTTACAACAGAACCATATTTGTCTCCAAATAGTGCCATTGCTCCCTCTTTTTTAGCTTCATCCATGCTCATATTTCTAATATCTACTTCTAAAGCTTCAGCAATTTTTTCATTTACTAAATCTTCTACTCTATCTAATTCTTCCTCAGTCATTGCTTCATAATGGTTGAAGTCAAATCTTAATCTTTGAGCATTTACATAAGATCCTGCTTGTTGAACGTGATCTCCTAATACCTCTCTTAAAGCTTTGTGTAATAAGTGAGTAGCAGTATGGTTTTTAGTCATAGCAGCTCTTACTTCTGCATCTATTTCAAGAGTATATTCCTGTCCTTCTACAGCCTCTCCTTTTACTACTTCAACTGTATGTGTAAATATTCCTTTTTGTTTTTGAACATCTACTACTCTTCCTTCAAATCCATTTCCAATAATTGTTCCATGGTCAGAAGTTTGTCCTCCTGATTCAGCATAGAATGGAGTTCTATCAAATATAAGAAGTTTCTTACCATCTTTTCCATCTCTTACATTTAGAAGTGTAGCTTTTTCTTTAAATGACTCATATCCAACAAATTCAGTAGTTCCATGTTTGTCATAGAAATCTTCAATAAAGCTGTCTTGTCCTTTTTCCATTACAACTTCTCTAGCCGATCTTGCTTTTTCTTTTTGCTCTTCCATTTTAGCTTCAAACTCTTCTTTAGATACTTTTACTCCATTTTCTTCACAGATTTCTTCTGTTAATTCATATGGGAATCCATAAGTATCATATAATTTGAATGTTACTTCTCCAGAAAGATGATTTTTTCCTTCTCCTTTAGCCTTTTCAATCTCTTGATTTACAAGTTGAATTCCTTGGTCTAGAGTTTTAGAGAATTTTTCTTCTTCTATTTTTACAACTTTTTTGATGTGCTCTATATTTTTCTTAAGATCTGGGTAAGCATCTCCCATCATTGCAACAACCTTATCTACCATTTTAAATAGGAATAGTTCTGATTGTCCTAATAATCTTCCATGTCTTACTGCTCTTCTTAAGATTCTTCTTAAAACATATCCTCTTCCTTCATTTGATGGAATAACTCCGTCATTGATTAGGAAAGTTACTGCTCTTGAGTGGTCAGTTATAACTTTTAATGAGAAGTTAGTCTCTTTATTTTTTCCATATGTAGAGTTAGTTAGTCTTCCTGCTTCTTCTACAAGTGGGAATAATAGATCTGTTTCAAAGTTATTTGATTTTCCTTGAACCATTGCAGCTATTCTTTCAAGTCCAGCTCCTGTATCTATATTTTTCTTAGGAAGTGGTTCTAATGATCCATCTTCTTTTCTGTTCCATTCTGTAAATACAAGGTTCCAGATTTCGATGAAACGGTTATCTGTTCCTTCATCACCAAGTTTTGAATTTTCGTCTCCACCATAGCTAGGTCCTAAGTCTACGTGAATTTCTGAACATGGTCCGCATGATCCTGTAGGTCCTGCAGCCCACCAGTTTTCATCTTCTCCAAGTCTTACTATTCTTTCTTTAGGAAAATTGCATTTTTCTATCCATATTTTTTCAGCTTCGTCGTCAGTTGTAAATACAGATACCCATAACTTATCTTTGTCAAGTTTTAATACTTCAGTTACGAATTCCCATGACCATTGGATAGCTTCCTCTTTAAAGTAATCTCCAAATGAGAAGTTTCCAAGCATTTCAAAGAATGTATGGTGTCTAGCTGTTCTTCCAACATTCTCAAGGTCATTTGTTCTTATACATTTTTGGTAAGTTGTTACTCTAGGATATGGCGCCTCTTTTTGTCCTAAGAAGTATGGTTTAAATGGTACCATTCCAGCTACTGTTAATAATAAAGTAGGGTCATCTGGAATAAGAGATGCACTTTCAAAATGTTTGTGACTTTTGTTTTTAAAGAATTCTATAAATTCTTTTCTGATTTGATTTCCTGTTAACATAGTTCCTCCAGTTTATTTATACATTTTAAATTTTTAATATTTATCTTAATCAAGTTTAAATTTTTCTCCCAGGTAAATTTTTCTTGCTGTTTCATTTTCAGCTATTTCCTGAGGTGTTCCACTGATTAATACCTTTCCGTTAGCCATTATATAGGCTTTTTCTGTTATTCTAAGAGTTTCTCTTACACTGTGGTCAGTAATTAATATTCCTAAACCTTTTTCTTTAAGATATCTTATAATCTGTTGAATATCCTCTACTGCAATAGGGTCAACTCCTGCAAAAGGTTCGTCCAGAAGAATAAAACTTGGATTATTAGCTATAGTTCTTGCTATCTCAACTCTTCTTCTCTCTCCTCCTGAAAGTGAATAACCTAATGACTTTCTCACATGAGTAAGTTTAAACTCTTCCATAAGTCTATCTATAACGTCCTGTTGAGCTTTTTTTTCTATTTTTTTCATTTCTAAAACAGCAGCTATATTCTCCTCAACAGTTAGATTTCTAAATATTGATGGTTCCTGTGCCAAATATCCAATTCCCATATTTGCCCTTTTATACATTGGGTAGTCAGTTACCTCTATATTATCACAGAATACCTGACCGCTATTTGGTTGGATTATCCCTGTTATCATGTAAAAAGTTGTAGTCTTTCCCGCGCCGTTAGGTCCTAAAAGACCAACGATTTCACCTTTATTTACTTCAAGGCTCACATTGTCAACTACTCTTCTCTTTTTATAACTTTTACAAAGATTTTGGGCTGATAAATTTATCATATATATCTCCTTTTTAAAAGTTTATTTCTTATAGTCCACATAAACATTTCCCAAGGCTTTTATCTTCTTGGTATTCATGTTATATATTCCTTTATCTGCCTGTACAGTTGAATCGTTATTTTCTATTTCAACGTGTCCAGTAAATTCAAGGGTATTATCCTTTTTATTTATAATTCCTCTATCTGCAGTAATCTTAGTAAGTCCACGCTCTTTATTCATATTGTCCACTTTTACATTTCCAATAAGAGTAGCTATATCTTTTTGACTGTCAAGTTCAGCTGCATCAGAAGTAATTATTGTCTTACCATTTTTAGGATCATCAATTACAAGTTTTGTATTATCTCTTGAGAATACAAGATTTCTTTCAGGATCCACCTCAATATAATCAGAGTAAAGTGTTTTTTCATTTTGCACAAATACTGCATTTTCTCTCACTTCACTTCTTAAAAGCTCGTATTTTTTATCATGCTTGAAGTATAATCTTGCATAATCTCCTTTGAAGTTTGTAACCTCACCATTATTAGATATGTGTCCATTTATATTTCCACTAAAATCTAAAACAAGATCATTTAGATTTCCATCAACTCTATCAGAAACAAATCTATCTCCAGTTTTAGAGGTTATAACAGATTTTTCTCCATGTAAAATTCCTGTCTTATTGTTAAATGTTCCATTAACTCCTTCAAAAGTAAAATCCTTATAGTTAATTGTATATTCCCCTATAAGTTTTATAGTTTCACTTTCTGGATAATACTCAATATTTTCTCCTCTTACAATAGATTCAGGACTTTCCATAACAACATTTCCAGTAAATAGAACTCTATTTTCTTTTGTATAATAATAGATATTTTTACTCTTTACTTTACTATTTTCATTTACTCCATCAAAAATCTTTCCATGAAAATAGTTTTTATCAGTTGAATAGATACCATTTTTTGTTGTTCCAGATGTCTTTCCATCTTTACTTGCAAAAGATATCATTTCAGGAATATAGATTTTTTTATCATCAAAGTTATATTTTCCCTCTTGAGATTTTGCAGTAAACTTATCTGTTTCCATATTAAGATTTCCTGATATATCAATATACTTTCCATTTTGGAATGTAAAATTGTTCCCTTTTATTAGCATATTATCTTTAGGATTTTCAATTTCAATTTTACTATTGAATTTACCAAAGCCTGTCTTACTATTATACTCCAAATCTCTTCCATGGGCTATATAGTTTTTTCCCTCTACAATTACTTCTCCCTTACTTACAAAATCATTTGTATTTTCATTGTAGTTGGCATCTTTACCTCTAAAGATACTTCCATCTTTAAGATAAGTAACTTTATATTTTTCAGGTATGATTGCAATTTTTTCTGCACCTTTATACTGAATTTTCTCACTTGAAAGAGCATAAGTTGTATTTTCAATATATCCATTCCCAGTTACAGAACTGTCCTTAGTTGTCATATTATGAAGAATAGTGTCACCTTTAACTCTCTCTTTTTTTATTTTATCATAGATATATCCCTTTGTCAGTTTTATATCCTTTGAGATATCGTTATAGTAAAGATTTTGTCCTTCACTTTCATATTTTTTTCCTTTAAATGTATAGTGACCATCTGTAGCCAGTTCTTTAGTATTAAAATTATATGTAAACTCTCTTGTTACAAGTTCTCCGTCTACATTTGAATATTTTACTCCATCAGATTTTGTAACTATCATAACCTTTGTATTTGTATCATATACAAGTTTATCTGCCACTAAAAGCTCTCCAGTTTTAGATTTACCACGTATATTTCCAAATATCTCAAGTATTTTAGTATCTGTATTGTATCTTCCAGAATCAGCTACAAAACTATATTCATCATTTTTACCTACAAGTTTTCCATTGAGATTTAAAATATTACTGTTAGGTTTTTTATCAATACTTTGAAGGTCTACTACAAAGCCATTTGCCTCAAGTTGAACATTTTTAGTTATTCTTAAAGCCTCTGTATCCTCTTTAAAGTAAAGTGATTCAGCTGAAAGTTTTACATCTTTATATGTGATATCATAAGGTTCCCATGCTTCCAAAATCTTATCCTGCATATTATATTTCAGATGTTTAAAATGTCCACCTAAAAGACCTTCATCTTTTCCACGACCTTCAAGGGTGATATTATCTGCAAGATTTACTATTTTTGTAGCATCTGTATAGTCTCCTCTATCTCCCTTTAAAGCTAAATTTCTATTTTCTAAAACAACATCTTTTTCAAGATTTATATAGCTCATCTTTGAGTCAGTAGTAAAGTTTTGTCCAGATATTTTTATTCCTCTTGCTTCATTTTCAGCAGTAACACCAGTATCAGAGGTAACTTTGTCCTCTAATTTGTTATAGTTTGCTGTTTCAGCACTAAATCTCCAACCATTAGGACTTACTCCAAGAATATTGTGTTTAAGTGCAAGGTTTCTAACTTTGTCTATAAAGACATTGTCTCCACTTAAAAGCATATCATTTACTTTTGCCTGTGCCTTTTCAAATCCTGTTTCTTTCTCTTTTACATAGTCCTTTTGTTTTTCAGCTTCAACAACATAGTCATCATTTTTATAAGTTACATTTGTAGTTTCGATAACTTGCTGTGTATTGTCAAGTTTTTCATCGTCGCCAAAATAATTGAAATACCCCAAAATTAACGCTATTATCAAAATAGCAATATAGATTATTTTCTTTTTCATATCTAACTCCCACTCAATATTTTTTTAAGTTCGTTCAACTTCATCAATGCTTCTAATGGTGTCATCTTATCTACATCTGTTTCTGCTAAAACTCTCATAACTATTTTCTGCTCTTTTGTAAGCTCTTTTCCTTTTATATCTTCAGTTTTTGTTTCCTCTTCAGGTTTATCCTCAACATTACAGAATAAAAGAAGCTGTTCTCCTCCAACTTTTTTCTCAATTATCTCTTTTCTCTCTTCAAGTTTTTTTAGAACCTCTTTTGATCTGTCCAATATCTCTTTAGGAAGTCCTGCAAGTCTTGCTACTTCAATTCCATAAGACTTGTCTGCTCCACCTTTTACTATCTCTCTTAAAAAGATTATCTCTTTTTTATCCTCTTTAACTTCTATTCTGAAGTTCTCTGCTTTTTCAAGTCTTGATTCAAGCTGTGTAAGTTCATGATAGTGAGTTGCAAATATTGTCTTTGCTCCTATCTGTTCATGAATATACTCAGTAATTGCTGTGGCTATTGAGATTCCGTCAAATGTCGAAGTTCCTCTTCCAATCTCGTCAAGTATTATAAATGATTTTGAAGTGGCATTATTTACAATATTTGCTACCTCACTCATTTCCAGCATAAAAGTTGATTGCCCTGTTAAAAGGTCATCACTTGCTCCAACTCTTGTAAAAATCTTATCTACCAATCCTATTCTTGCATAGTTTGCTGGTACATATGATCCTATATGAGCCATAATTATAATAAGGGCACTCTGCTTCATATATGTTGATTTACCTGACATATTAGGCCCTGTTAAAATTATAATCTCTCTTTTATCATCAAATACAATATTATTTTTAACAAATTTTCCTGCAGGTATCAGTTTTTCAACAATTGGATGACGTCCTGCAATTATCTCAATCTCATCACCATCATTTACCTCTGGTTGAATATATGAATTTTTGATAGCAATATGAGCAAAGTCAGTGATTACATCAAGATATGATACCTTATATGCTAAATCCTGTAAAACTCCTCTGTGCTTTTTGATCTCTCCACTTAATTCCTTAAATAGATAGTATTCCAGATTTTGAATCTTATCCTTTGCGTTAAGCACTTTTTCCTCATACTCTTTAAGATCTGGAACTATATATCTCTCTGCATTTGTAAGAGTCTGTTTTCTTATATATTCCTCAGGAACTAAATGAGAGTTTGCTTTAGTAACCTCAATAAAATATCCAAAGACCTTATTGAATTTTACTTTAAGTCCCTTTATTCCTGTTCTTTCTCTCTCTCTTGATTCAATTTCTAAAATATAGTTTTTTCCATCTTTTGAGATTCCATGAAGTTCATCTAAATCTTTATTGTATCCACTTCTTATTATTCCACCCTCTCTTATTGAAAATGGTGGTTCATCTACAATAGCCTTCTCTATCATGTTATAGATATCTATTAAAACTTTTACATCAATGTTAAAAATCTCATGTCCATTTAATAGTTTCAATATCTCAAGAGAATTTTTAATTGAGGTCTTAAGAGCTATAAGGTCACGTCCATTTTCTGTTTCCAGGACAAGTTTTCCTATAATTCTCTCAATATCATAGATATCTTTTAACTTCTCTCTTATCTCTTCTCTTAATAGAACATTTTCTATAAAATATCCAACATCTTCCTGTCTTTTCTTTATTTCAGGTATATTTAAAATAGGATTTTTTATGAATTTTTTTAGAAGTCTGCTCCCCATTGAGGTCATGCACTCATCCATAACCCACAAAAGAGTTCCCATTCCACTTTTATCTCTATAGTTATCAATTATATCAAGATTTCTCTGAGTTGTTATATTTAGCTCCATAACCTCATCTTCGTTGATATAACCTATCTTTTCTACTGGTAAATCCTTTCCTTTTTGCAAATCTATTACATAATCAAGAACTGTTGCAGATATTGTAATTGCAAGCTTTTTATCCTTAAGTCCATAACTTTCAAGAGATACCACTTTAAAATAATCTTTTAAGTATTCCTCACATTTTCTTTTTTCAGGAACCTTAGTGAACTTAATATCACTTAGTGAGTTCTGATTTTTAAGCTCCTCAATACAGATGTCATAAGTCTTTTCATCCATAAGTATCTCTTTAGGTGCAACTTTATTTATCTCACCTAAAAGCTTAAAGACTATATCCTCTCCAACTATCTCAGTAGTCTTAAATTCACCTGTTGTAATATCTATAAAGGCGATTCCACCTGCATTATCAGCTACCTTTATTCCCATAAGGTAGTTGTTACTCTTCTCATCTAAAAATTCAGTATCAATTACTGTTCCTGGAGTTATTACTCTAGTTACCTCTCTTTTTACTATCCCTTTTGCTGTCTTAGGATCCTCTACCTGGTCACATATTGCAATTTTATATCCTTTATTTACAAGTTTTGCAATATATGAGGCAACAGAGTGATAAGGAACACCTGCTAGAGGCACATCATAATCTTTTTCTCTATTTCTACTTGTAAGAGTAAGTCCAAGCTCTTTAGATGCTATAACTGCATCATCAAAAAACATCTCATAAAAATCTCCAAGTCTGAAAAAAAGAAGACTGTCCTCATATTCTGATTTTATTCTTCTATACTGCCCCATCAATGGAGTCTCTGCCATTACTACTCAACTCCCTTTTGCTCAATCACACTTTCCTTTAAAATATTTAAAAGAGCTATAATCTCTTCATAGCTATCAGTATGATTTATTTTGTCTTTTATTGGTGCTGAGCCTCTTATTCCTTTTAAATACCAGCACAAATGTTTTCTTAGCTCAAATATAAACGGTCTTTCAGGATGTTCTATCTGAGTCCTTCTAGTATGCTCAATAGCCATATTTATTCTATCAAGCTCTGTTGTAGGTGTAATCACCTTACCATATTGAAAATATTCTCTAATATCTCTTATAAGCCAAGGATTTCCAAATACTCCTCTGGCAAGCATTATTCCGTCAACACCTGAATAATCTACTTTTTCTTTAGCATCTTCAGCTGTAAATATATCTCCATTTCCAATTACAGGAATATTTACACTCTCTTTTACAGCTTTTATAATGCTCCAATCTGCTTTTCCTGTATACATCTGCTCACGTGTACGACCATGTACAGTAATATGTGTACACTTTGTTTCTTCAGCTATTTTAGCTATTTTTATAGGGTCTTTAAACTCTTTATACCCAGCTCTTATCTTTATTGAAAGCCCTGTGTCATCATTTAGAGCACTTCTCACTTCAGAAAGCATAGCTCTTATATGTTCAGGGTTTTCCATAAGGGCTGCCCCATATCCATTATTGACAATTTTTTTCATAGGACATCCAGAGTTAATACCTATATGTTTTACACCTAATTTTTCAACAAATTTTGCACTTTCAACCATTTTAGGGATATCTTTTCCAAAAAGTTGTACAGAGTCCCCCTCTCTAAGTCTCAATACTACATTTAAAGTTTTTTCCATTGCACACTCAAGTGCATTTATACTCACCATCTCTGTAAATATCATATCAGGGTGAAATTCTCTCAGTATTCCTCTGTATGTATAGTCAGTAACTCCAGCCATTGGAGCTATATATATTTTTATCATAAACTATGTTTCCTCCATCTTATATACAAGGTGTTTCAATCTAAAAATTTTACCATATTTATACGTTTTTTTCAATACAGTGAATGAGATTTGGCCATTCTTTCAACATAAAAAGAGATTGATAAGTTCTCTTCCCCTATCAATCTCCATATTGTTATACTCTATAGAAGTCTAGCTGCAATCTCTGCTATTTCAGAACGTTCACCTTTTTTCAAAGTGATATGTCCTACTATTTTTTCATTTTTAAGTCTGTCAGCCATGTATGTAAGGCCATTTGTATTAGCATCAAGATATGGATTGTCAATCTGCTGCGGGTCACCAGTAAATATTATCTTAGTATCCTGTCCAGCTCTTGTTACTATTGTTTTTATTTCAAGAGGAGTCAGGTTTTGAGCTTCGTCAATAATAATAAGTCCCTTAGGAATACTTCTACCTCTTATATAAGTTAGAGGTTCTATCTTTATCATTCCCATACTTTCTAATCCTTCTACTACCTTTTCTCCAGTTCTATCCTCTTTATTTTCACTTAAGAAATCTATATTATCAAATATAGGTTGCATCCATGGTTTCATCTTTTCTTTTTCTGAACCTGGAAGATATCCTAAATCTTTACCCATAGGTATAATAGGTCTTGCAATTAAAATTTTCTTATATCTCTTTCTTTCAACAACAAGTTCAAGTCCACTTGCTATAGCAAGAAGTGTCTTACCAGTTCCAGCTCCTCCTACAAGTGTTACAACTTTTATATTCTCATCCATCAGAAGTTCCATTGCAAATCTCTGCTCATCATTTCTTGCTCTTAATCCCCATGCCTCTGTATCTCCCAAGATAAATTTCTTAATTTTACCCTCTACATATCTTCCTGTAACCATCTGTCCTTCATATCTCATCTTAAAGAAACAGTTTGGTGTAGGTCTAACTCCTACATTTCCAAGACGGCTAAAATCTACCTTTCCACTTTTTACAAAGTCCTCATAGACATCTTTTGTTACTTCTACATCAAAGAATCCATCATATAACTCACTGTAGTCAACTCTATCTGTATTGTAGTCCTCAACTTCCAATCCAAGTGAGTCAGCTTTTATTCTCATATTTATATCTTTACTTACAATTATAACTTTTCTATCAGGATTTTCTTTCTTTATTCCAAGTGTCACTGATATTATATTATTGTCCATTACATCCCTTGAAAGTGCCTTAGGGAGTAAGGATGTATCATTTTTGATTTCAACTTTGAAAAAGATATCATTTGGAAGTTCTACACCTTTGGCAAGACTTCCCTTCTCTCTAATTCCATCTAAAACTCTTGAAACCATTCTAGCTTGAATAGCAGTGTTCTGGTTTCTCTTTAGCTTATCTATCTCTTCCACTACAAATATAGGTAAAATTACATCATTACCTCTGAAATTATAAATACAGCTAGGATCGTGTATCAACACATTGGTATCCAGTACAAATACTTTTCTCATAAAATCAGCCCCTTTAAGTTAGTCTCCCTATAATATATTGTACTAACCTAAAGGGGCTTTTCCTTTATTTATTATTTCTTAAGGCTTCTTTTGATTACTTCCATAGCTGCAAGTGTTCCATCTGCTACAGCTGTAGTAACCTGTCTAACTTTTTGAGATCTTATATCTCCTGCTGCATACATTCCATCTATGTTCATTTTCAAATCTTCATCTGTTATGATATTTCCAAACTCATCAAGTTTTGCAAATTCTCCATACATCTCAGCATTATTTTTAGTTCCAAGATATAGGAATACAAAGTCACTTGCAAAGTTTTTATCTTCACCATCTAATGTTATTGCAAGGTTTTCTACAAATTCACTTCCCTGAATTTCAGAAAGTTTTGCACCTAGATATATCTTTACTTTCTCATTTCCTTTTAAAGCAGTTAAAAGTTCTTCACTGCAGTTAAAAGTTTCTCCAGTAACAAATACTTGAACAGTTTTAGCAAACTTAGTAAGGAAAAGTGATTCCTCAGCAAGTTCATCTCCCTGTCCAATTAGTGAAACTACTCTATTTTTAGTGAAAGCACCATCACAAGTTGCACAGTATGATACTCCTCTTCCTAAAAATTCCTTTTCTCCTTTTATTTTCTTTCCAAAGTTTTTACCAGTTCCAGTTGCAACAATTATATTTTTACATCTGAAATTTCCCTTATCTGTTTTAACAACTTTTTCAACGTCATATGGATCAAATCCAAATAAAGTCGCATCTACAAATTCAGCACCAAATCTTGCAGCCTGTTTTTTCATAAGCTCATTTAATTCAGCTCCTGATATTCCTTCTGGAAATCCTGGATAGTTATCTATTTTATGCGCCATATAAAGGCTTCCCATTTTTTCTTTCTCTACTACTAAAGTTTTTAATCTTGATCTTCCTGCATAGATAGCAGCTGTAAGTCCTGCTGGTCCTCCACCTACTATTACTACGTCATATAATACATCTTTTCCCATATATTTTACCTCCTATTAATCTACTATTCCTTGCATATGTAGAAATTCTTTTTCTTCTCCAATAGTTGTCTGCTCACTGTGACCACTATATACCTTTGTATCCTCTGGAAGAGTACAAAGTTTATTTAAACTGTGATACATGTCATCTCCACTACTTGTTGGAAGGTCATATCTTCCAAAGCTTCTTCTGAACATTGTATCTCCAGAGATAAGAAGTTTAGCTTCTGGACAATAGAAACATTTTGATCCTATTGTGTGACCTGGAGTGTCAATTACTTCAAATTTGCCTATTTTATCTCCTTCTTTAACAGTGATATAATCTCCTGCATAACAGAAATCCTCTCCAGTTATATAAGCAATTAGACTTAAATCACTTCTGTATAAGAAATCTTTATCCTCTTCTCCTATATATACCTGAGCATCTGGATATTTTTCTTTTATCTTATTAAGACCTGCAATATGATCTCCATGCCCATGAGTAAGTACCATATATTTTAACTTTAAACCATTGGCCTTAATAAAAGTCTCAAGTCTATCGAAGTTTTCTCCACCACAATCGAAAAGGTATGCCTCTTTACTGTCATCCCATACAAGGTAACAGTTAGTCATAAGGCTTCCTAAATAAAAAATCTGTATATTCATTATACCTCCTAATTATTCTCAATATTTAATAAATAACTCTATTATTTTTTAATTAAAACATTTATATTAACTATTTTACCGAATTATATTATATCATCAATTTTGATTTCTGTTAACTGTTTATTTATTGGTATCTTCTCATACTCTACTTAAAAAGTTATCATTCATAATTGACATATCATTATACTTTATTTCTACTTTTCTTGTCAAAAAATAATCTTTGGTGTATAATTTTTCTTAGTAAATAATATTTGTTTAGGAGGAATTTATTTTGAATATTGTCTTATATAATCCTGAAATTCCATATAATACTGGAAATATTGGAAGAACATGTGTACTTACAAATTCAACACTTCACTTGATAAAACCACTTGGATTTTCTCTTGATGAAAAACAGATTAAAAGAGCAGGGCTTGATTATTGGCATCTTGTAGATCTTAAAATCTGGGAATCATTTGAAGAATTTTTAGAAAAAAATCCAGGAATAACACTTTACTATGCTACAACTAAAACAAAACAAAAATATAGCGATGTAAAATTTAAAGATTCAGATTTTATTATGTTTGGACCTGAATCAAGAGGTATACCTGAAGATATACTTCACAAAAATCCTGAAAGATGCATCACTATACCAATGATACCAATGGGAAGATCACTTAATCTGTCAAACTCTGCAGCTATAATACTGTACGAAGCTCTTAGACAGACAAATTTTGATTTTGACCACAGTCAAGTGGTAAGTAAATGAGAGTACTAGGGATTGACCCAGGAACTGCTATTGTTGGTTTTTCAGTTTTAGATTTTGAAAGAAATAAAGTTAAGGTTATGGATTATGGTTGTATCTTTACTGATAAAGATATGCAGATGGAAGATAGGCTCTGTAAAATATATACTGAACTTACTGAAATTATTAAAAAATATGAGCCTACAGATATGGCTGTTGAAGAACTTTTCTATTTTAAAAATAATAAAACTGTTATATCAGTTGGTCAGGCTCGTGGAGTAATTGTCCTTTGTGGAAGGCTTAACAACCTCAATGTACATAACTATACCCCACTTCAAGTAAAAATCGGTATAACTGGTTATGGAAGAGCTGAAAAGAAACAGATACAGCTTATGGTAACAAGAATTTTAAATCTTGAAGAGATACCTAAACCAGATGATGCTGCTGACGCACTTGCTGTTGCTATTACACATATAAATACGGCAAGATCTGGAGCATTTCCAAGAGAACTTGCAGGTACAATTAGTAAAAAAGGATTAAAAAAAGAAAAACTAACTGCTCAAGAGTATAGAAAACTCATTTTAAACAGATAGTTTTTCTAGTTAGAAGATGCTGATATCAGCATCTTTTTTATTCTTCTGGATCAGCCATTACCTTAACTACAGCAAACCCTAAAAGTCTGCAGAAAGAGAAGACTGTTTCCTGTACAACATGGTGCAATGCGTAAAACCCCTTAGCAAAGACAATTGTTGAAACAGGAGATTTTGGGATATTGCTATAAGCATCCCTTAAAAATTCACCCAAATCCTCAGAAAATTTTTCAACCTCTCCATCATCTAAGAATACCTCTCCTAAAACTGCCAATGTATTGTCATGAAAAATCTTATACAGAGCAGTTCCTTTATACCCAGTAATCTCTAAAGTAAAATTCTTTAGACCAACTGGACTTAGTGAAAGAAGTTCCTTATGCTTAAAAAGATTTTCCCTATTCTTCTTAAGCTCCTGGTACATACTTTCGATAGCTGGCTCCATTATAAGAGAAACCGGCTGTTCAAACCCCTTTTTTGTTAAAGGATTGTAGATATTCATTTTAGTCAGATTCATAAAAATTCACCCCTATATTGCATATTGTGTATTATACATTGTGTAATAAAACCCTTTTAATTCCATTAATTTTTTATGTGTTCCCTGTTCTATTATTTTCCCATCTTTTAAAACAAGGATTAAATCTGCATTTTTTATAGTTGATAATCTATGTGCTATTACAAAACTTGTTCTATCCTTTATAAGTTTTGACACTGCTTTTTGAAGTCTCAATTCAGTACGTGTATCCACACCACTTGTAGCTTCATCAAGTATCAAAAATTTAGGATTTGAAGCAATTATTCTAGCTATAGTTATCAGTTGTTTTTGACCTTGTGAAAGTATCATATTATCCTCACTTATCATTGTATCATAACCTTGAGGATATTTGCTAATAAAATCGTGTGCACAGGCTATTTTAGCACTTTTAATTATATCTTCATCAGTTAAATTTTCATTTCCATATCTGATGTTATCCCTTATAGTTCCTGTAAAGAGCCAACTGTCCTGCAATACCATTCCAAATAATTTTCTAATATCTGATTTTTTATATTCTTTTACATCTACACCATCTAGAAGTATCTTTCCTGATGAAATATCATAAAATCTCATTAGAAGGTTAACTATTGTAGTCTTTCCGCCCCCCGTTGGTCCAACTATTGCAACAGTTTTCCCCTCTTTTGTTTTAAATGAAAGGTCCTTTAAAACAGGTGAGTTATCATTATAACCAAAATTTACATCTTTAAACTCTATATTTCCCTGCACTTTACTAAGATCAAGTTCTCTATCTCCACCTTCATCATCTTCAGGGAGATCCATAAATCCAAAAAATCTCTCAGAACTTACAAGAACAGTCTGAATAATATTATATGCTTCAGATATACTTGCTATAGGTCTATTGAAAAGTTTTGAATATATTATAAAACTTGAAAGCTCTCCAAGATTTATTTTTCCCTGAAGCATAAATACAGCTCCAGTAAAGATAATAAGTGAGTATCCTATATTATTTATAAAGTTTAATGTTGGAAAGTTAAACCCTGAAAAGAAAATAGCTTTTATGGCATTTTCCTTATAGGCACCATTTAACTCCCTAAATTTATTTATTGCCCTCTCTTCATAAGAGAAAGATTTAACTTCTGCCTGTCCAGTTAAAATTTCATCTACATAACTATTTAGACGTCCTAAAAATTTTTGCTGAACTCTTCTTTTTTCCTTACTTTTTTTAGTTATCTTCTTTAAGAAAAATCCTGATATTGCTACAAGTATCATCTGTATAAGCGTAAGAGATGGACTTATATATATCATAATTGCAAGAGCTATTGATATAGTTAGAAGATTTACTATTATTCTGGTTCCAATTTGTGATAAAGAACTGCTGATATTATCTATATCATTTATAACAATAGTCATAATATTTCCCTGAGCCATGGTATTAAACATCTTTAAAGGAAATTTATGCATCTTTTTAAAAGCATTCTGTCTCATTGCATTTACTATCTCCTGAGAGATATTATTCATTTTAATATTCTGGGTCAGGGATAAAAATGCTCCACCAATATATGTAAATAGCAAACATAAAGAAATTTTTCCTAAAAATATAAAATTTTCTCTATCCATATCTATATGTATCTGATTTATAGCTTTTCCCACCAGATAAGGCCCAATCAGTGTTAAGACGTTTCCAATTATTGCCAGAAAAACCATAAAAAGAAATTTGTATCTGTACCTATACAAATATGGAATCAGTTTTTTAAATACAGTTCTATTCTTCATCGTAACACTCTCCTGTTATGCATATTTCCTGTGACTCGCATATCTCTTGATAAACAGGACAGCTTTTTATAAGATTTTCATGAGTATCAAAGCCAGCTATTTTTCCATTATCCATTACAATTATCCTATCCATTTTTATAAGTGATGAAATTTTAGGTGAGATAGTAATAGTTGTGGCTTCTTTCATATATTCTGAAAGCTCTTTTTTAAGGTTGTATTCAGTTATAAAGTCAAGAGCACTAAAACTATCATCAAATATAAGGATATCTGTTTTTTTAAGAAGAGTTCTAGCAATGGAAATTCTTTGCTTCTGCCCTCCAGAAAAGTTGTTTCCACCCTTTGTAACATCGGTATCATAGCCATCTGGAAGTTTTTCTATAAACTCTCTTCCCTGAGCTATATGACATACCTTTTCCACACTTTCATGTGTTGCATTCTGATCTCCCCATTTAATATTATCTTTAATACTTTGAGAAAATAAGAAAGTTTTTTGAAGCACAATACCAATTTTATTTCTTAATTTTTTTTCTGAATAGTTCTGAATATTCACTCCATCAACTAAGATTTCTCCCTTACTTACATCATAAAATCTGGGAATTAGAGAAACTAAAGTGGATTTTCCAGAACCTATTCCACCTATAATTCCAATATGTTCTCCTCTTTTTATGTTTAGATTTATATTATCTAAAATATAGTTATCTCCCTTGTTATATGAAAAACTTACATTTTTAAATTCAATAATATCATCACAGTTTTTATCTTCCTCTTCGCTTTGAGGAGTTATTTCTATCTTTTCATCTACAATCTCTTTTACTCTTCCATAAGATATACTTGTTCTACTATAAAGAGTAAATAAAAATGAAAGAGCATTCATGGAAAATACAATCATATTCAGGTAATTTATAAAGGCTACTACCTCTCCAACCTGTAATTTTCCATAGTGAACTCTTATTCCACCAAACCATAACACTGCTACTACTCCAATATTCATTATAAGAGTAATAAATGGAAGCTTACTAAGCATTAAGCTATCTGCTTCAATTGTCTGATTTTGTAATTCATCACTTTTTTCAGAAAATCTTGTATCCTCTATTTTTTCTTTGGAAAGGGCTTTAATAACCTTAAGCCCTGAAAGATTCTCTCTCAATATCAATGTTAAAGCATCCAGTTTTTTCTGTACAACAGCATAAAGTTTAAAAGATTTTTTTACATAAAAAGTTGTAGAAAAGATTATCAGTGGAGCTACAACTAAAAATATAGTAGATAGAACAGGATTTATTATGACAGCCATTATAACTGCCCCTATTCCTGTTGTAAGTCCTCTTAAAACCATTCTTATGCACATAAGAAACATAGTAGTAATCTGGTCCACATCTTTTGTTATTCTGGTAATTAATGAGGCCTGAGAGTATTTATTCAATTGATTAAATGAAAAATGCTGAATTTTAGTAAATATACTATCTCTCAGATTAGCTCCAAATGATTGTGAAGCCATACATGAAAAATAGTTACATAAAATAGCACAGCAATACCCTAAAGCAGCAAGGCCAATCATTTTACCGCCCATATGTAATATATAATTAAAATCTCTATTTGAAACACCAATATCTATTATCTTAGCCATAATAAGTGGCAATGTAAGGTCTGCAAAAGCCTCTCCCATCTTAAAAAGAGCAGCAATAAAACCTTTTCCTAGATAAGGTTTGAAATATTTAAACATCAAATCCTCCTGATAAAATTCTTTGTGTAAAAGTTGTTTTTTTAATTTTAACATAAAAACTAGACAAATAATAGCATAAAAAAACTAATTTCATTGCCAAAAACTGTACAATTATATATTTTTTTGCACTTCAAATACCTAAAAATTGTAGCTTTGATATATCTTTACTAAAAAAGTAATAAATAATTCTTGACTTTTTTTATAAGGTAATATATAATTCAGTTATCCTTTCTTTTAAAGTATTTTAATTTACTCAATAACGTAATATAAAAGCTGTCAGTGTGCATTTGAAAATCTGGCAGCTTTTATATTTTTTGAAGATATTCTATTAAACTGAAATTTGATTAATTTTGCCTTAGAAGTATTTTGATATAGAAAATATTTGTAAATTTAAAAATAATTCTTGACTTTTGCACTAAGGTAATATATAATTCAATTAATCCTTTCTTTTAAAGTATTTTAATTTACTTAACACGAACAAAATACAAAAGCTGTCAGTGCATTAAAAAATCTGACAGCTTTTGTATTTTTTGAGATATTTTTTTAAAAATTAAATATTTTTATCACAGCAGGCAATAAAACAGGAACTATAATAGACATCACAAGCCCTGAATAAAAACCAACAATGGATATTCTTGGTGGATTACTTCTATTTATGATAGGTAACACTGAATCCATCGCTGTAGCTCCAGCTGTTATAACAGATTCATAAGGCCCTATTTTTTTAGCTATTAATGGAACAAAGACTATTGAAAAAAGTTCTCTAAACATATTGGATAAAAATGTTACCCCTCCCAAATATGCACTGAACTTTCCAACCTCTATAGCTGAAAAAGAATACCATCCAAGACCAGCTGCTACAGTTATACACTCTTTTATATTAAGAGATAACACAGTAGCTGCCACAGCCCCTCCAACAAGAGAACCTATAGTTCCTACAACTGGAAGGAAAAAAACTTTTTTACTCATCATTCTAAGATGTGTCATTACATCTTTATTGTATCCTATATCAACTCCAACAAAAAACAGAAGTAAACATAGTCCAATACTGCTCAATGGATTTGCATAATAGATAAGAGTATCAACTCTATAGAAAATTCCCAATACAATTCCTATTACAACTGATAATACTATTCCAATCATTTTATCTATCCCCCTTATAAAAAATATGTACAAAGAGGATACTGAATCCAATGCTGAATGCAGCAATTACAAGTGATTGAACTCCTAATTTATCTATATCCGCCAGTAATTTATCATCACTTCCCAATTTATATCCTAAAACTCCAAGCAAAAACATAAGTGAAAAATTTTGAAAATGCTGAAGTTTATTTTTCATTCTATTTGGAATAAATCCTTTTCTTGCAAGAAAAATTCCAATCCCCATTATAACAATATATAAAAGTATTGTTGTCACAAAAATCCCCCCAAATTATTTTGTTACTGTAAATTTATACCTTGTCTCCTGTATATAAGGTTTTTCAGGTGATGTAATCACCGCTTTTTCTGGTATAAAATTTAAAGCATCTGCATAGTTCTGTGTCTCAAAACATATTCCCATATGTTTTTTACAACATACTTTGCTATTCAAATTTCCTACCTCATGAAGATAGTTTCCTGTATAGATTACAACTGCTGGTTGATCAGTTTCCACTTCAAGAACTCTTCCGCTCTTTTGATCTTCAAGTTTTATTAGAGGACGTTTTCCACCTTCACTAAAAATAAATGGATGGTCAAGTCCATTATTCACTATTTTTATCTGCTCATCATCTGCATCTAATGAAGTTTTCAATATCTTTCCTTCTCTGAAATCAAAAGGAGTTCCTTCAACAGAATTAATTGATACTGGTAATGTTTCTTTATCAACAGCAATAAATTCATCACAGTTTAAATATAAAGTCTCATCTTTAATATCTCTTTTAAAATCTCCACTTAAATTAAAGTATGAGTGATTTGTAAGATTCAGATAAGTTTTTCTATCACTTGTTCCTCTATAGCTTAATAACAACTCATTTTTATCAAGGGTATATCTCACTCTTACCTCTACATTTCCAGGAAAACCTTCATCTAAATGCAGACTTTTTATTACAAGCTCTAAAGCAGGTTTTTCTTCTGTTCCAACATCATATGCTTCCCATATTCTATGACTGAAATTATCAATTCCTCCATGAATACTATTTTCTCCAGAATTTTTTACAAGAGGATATTCCTGTTCATCAATCTTAAGAAGTGCATTTTTAATCCTTCCTGCATTTCTTCCTACTACTGCTCCAAAATATGGTGATCTTTCTTCATAGTCTTTTATAGTTTCAAGATTTAATACTACATCTTCAAATTTACCATCTTTATCTGGTGCTGAAATTCTTCTAATCACTGCACCATAATTTAAAACTTCTACTTCTAAAGAATCATTTTTTAAAGTATAAAGATATACCTTTTCACCTTTTTTGGTAGTTCCCCACTCTTTTCTTATAATGTTCATTTCCTCACCTTCCCCATTCTATCTATTTATCAAAATTTACTCTTCCATACTTTACATTCTTAGCTCTAAATGGAAAATAGATTATATATGTAAGTATTATATAGATTAATTCTACCACTACAATATAATATGGCCATTCTCCAAAATATGATAATGGCGATGTAAATTCAGGTACTCTATTTACAAATAAATAGTTTGTTCCAAGTTCTTTATTAATAAAATATATTATTAATGCGATAACATTGAGACTGATAAATGATGAAAAATATCCAAAAAGTGTCGGTCTATAATTAAAGAATATATAGGCATAAACTACCCCAAATATAATATAAAAATGAGTTATAAAAAAGCTCAATGTTACATAATTTGGAAATGATGCTGTTACATAATTTGGAAATGATGCTGTTACATCAGGTGTTACAAGTGCAAATACCGCTCCTAAACTCCAATAATAACAAGGCTGAAATAATTTCTTAGAGCATGTAAGCATCATAACTATAACAAATATAAGAGCTATATTACATAGATGCAAAGGCAAAAGTTGCGTCAATTTCTCCCCATTAACTATGTGTCTATAACACAATTCCACTATTTTCACTATCAATACCAATAATGCAGTAAATCTTGCAAAGTGCTTTCTATCAAGAAAAAACCCCATTATTATAAGTACGAAACTTATAATAAATCCACTTGCAACCATCATCAAATGCTGTGTTCCAAAAAGTATAAACTTATTCATACTGCCTCCCCTATTTATGAAATCCTAAATCTGCTGGATTGTAATCTCCAGAAATATGTTCTACTGTTCCACCAGTTTTTTCAAACTCTTTTCTGGCTTTTACAACTTTATCTATTAATTCAACAGTTTCATCTGGAAGATTGTTTCTCTTGCAAATTCCCTTAGACCAGAAAAAAATAACAAGATTGCTGTCTCCAAATATAAATCTGCATTTTGACTGCTTTGCTATATCAAGAGCAAGATATAATCCTAAAAGTTCTCCATAATTATTTGTTTTATCTTTTCCTAAATGTATATTTCCAAACTCATTAACCTTGCAACCTACTGTGTTAAAATGTAGAAGTGATTTACCAGTTACATCTGTAACTCTTGTT
Organism: Fusobacterium sp. DD2; assembly: GCF_018205345.1. Classification (NCBI taxonomy): domain Bacteria; kingdom Fusobacteriati; phylum Fusobacteriota; class Fusobacteriia; order Fusobacteriales; family Fusobacteriaceae; genus Fusobacterium; species Fusobacterium sp. DD2. Next base: position 8,926 of record NZ_JADRHM010000013.1, on the reverse strand, counting down.
TCTACACCTATACCACGACCAGTACCAGCATCAAAATATATACCTTCAGGAAGATTTTTCTGAACTTCTTTTTTCACTGCTGCTTTCTTTTCATACTCAGCTCCTGCATCAAGCCATTCCTGAGCATCCTGCTCTGATGAAAACCCCTTATATCTGGCTTTTCTTCCCTGAACTAAATTTTTACATTCGTCCCAGCTATTTACTATTCCTTTTATATTCCTTTCAACTAATAAATATGCATAAAACTTCTTAGCCACAATTCCTCCTCAAAAAACATCTTATAAGGATATATTATCTCATAAATATGAATTTTACAAATTATTTTGGAAAAAATAAACCCATGTCAAAAAATAGTTGCATAAATAAGATAATTATGATAAAATAATCCCGATATTAAGAAAAGTTTTTGTAGGAAGGTGAAAAAATGAAAAAAGGAATTCATCCAGAATTTAAAGTAGTTACTGTTGAATGCAGCTGCGGAGAAAAATTTGAAACAAGATCAACTTATGCAAAGGGAGACGAAATAAAAGTAGCTGTTTGCTCAAAATGCCACCCATTCTATACTGGTAAGGCTAAATTTATTGATGCTGCAGGAAGAGTTGACAAATTCAACAAAAAATATAGCATTAAAAAATAGTTGTTATTTGAAAGAACAGGATGGTAAATCCTGTTTTTTTTATATCTAAAAGGAGGGGAAATAATGATTTTAGACGTTTTAAAAAAAATACGTTCTCACAGAAGTTTTACTGGAAAAGAGATCTCATCAAATGAACTTAGAGCAATGGTAGAAGGAGCAAGATACGCTGCATCTGCTAAAAATTCACAAAAGATAAGATATGCACTTATTTCTGATAAAGAGATGTGTAATAAGGTATTCCAACAATCAAAATTTGCTGGAGCAATCCCTTGGAATCCACAGTTAGATGAATCACCAAGAGGATATATCCTTATGTGTTCAAAAACTCCTATTGAGGGAAATGAAAATCTTTTTTATTTTGATATGGGACTTGCAGCACAAAATATTCTTTTAGTAGCTAATGAGCTTGGATATAATGGTTGTATAGTTGCAGCTTTTAATAAAAAAGAGGTTGAAAAGATAGTAGGACTTAGAGAGGATTACGCATCATATATTTTAATCGCTTTAGGAGAGGCTAAAGACAATGTTACAGTAGTTCCAACAGTACTTGGAAATACTACATATTCAAGAATTGGTAATGAGCACTATGTGCCAAAGTTACCTCTAGACGAAATTATAATAATTGAAAAATAAAAACATAATATAATTTAATATCAATCTCAACATATTAAATATATAACAGAAAGCAGTTGGGTATCTTGCCAACTGCTTTATTTATTTACAGGAGGGTTTAATGCCTACATTTTTAGAAAAAAACAAAGTATTTATTAAAAATCTGCTAATTTTAGCAGTACCTATCATTTTACAAAATCTTATTGGAGCTTCAGTTAACTTACTTGATAACATAATGATAGGAAGTCTTGGAGAAAATGAAATTGCTGCTACTGGAATTGCCAACCAGTATTATATGGTATTTTTTAATACTGCCAATGGATTTATCATGGGAGCAGGAATTTTTATGTCACAATACTGGGGAAAAAGAGATATCAAAAGTATTCACAAATTTATTGGTATATCTCTTGTATTCTCTACAGGTATGGCAATACTATTTGCCATTGGAGCAGTTGTATTTTCAGATAATATAATGCATCTATTTACAAAGGACAGTGTTGTAACTGCTTTAGGTAGAGACTATCTGGTTACAGTTACTCTAAGCTATATATTTACCACTATCTCTCTTTCTTTTGGAATGGCTCTTAGAAGTGTTGGATTTACTAAAATACCTATGTATGGAAGTCTTATTGGACTTGTATTCAACGGAATTCTAAACTATATCTTCATATTTGGAAAATTGGGAATCTCACCTCTTGGTGTAACAGGAGCTGCTCTTGGAACAACTGTTGCAAGATTTATGGAGATGAGCTTTATTCTTGTTACAATATATATAGTACAAAAAAATATGGTAGCAGGAAAAATAAGAGAGATTATGAGTTTTAACCTCTCACTTATAAAAAGATTTTTAATTACTGCCACACCAGTAGTTTTTAATGATATAATGTGGACAGTAGGTTTTACTACATATTTTGTCATATATTCAAGACTTGGAACCAATGCCACTGCTACAATGCAGATATGCAGTACAGTAAACAATGCTTTTAACATCTTTGGAATAGGTATTGCTGTTGCTGCTAGTATCCTTATTGGAAATCAGATTGGAGCAGATGAGATAGATAAGGTAAAAGAGAGTGCAATGAAAATAAGCATTTTTGGAATTGTACTTGGTGTCGTGATTGGAATCTTTTTCTTCATAACAGCTCCTTATGTAACACTTATCTTTAAAATAACTGAGGAGACAAAACGTCACGTTATCCAGGTATTAAGAGTGATGAGTGTTGTTCTTCCATTAAGATTTTATGGAATAGTTCAAATCATTGGAGTCCTACGTGGTGGTGGAGATGTAATGTATGCAATAGGTACTGAGCTTATTGGTGTATGGTGTATAGGAGTTCCTCTCTCTTATCTTGGAGTGGAATATTTCAATGTTTCAATCACAATTGTCTATGCTCTTACATGCCTTGAAGAGGTATTTAAAGTAATTGCAACTACACCTCGTCTACTATCAGGTAAATGGATTAAAAGTCTTGTTAAAGAGTAAAATTTACCATATTTAAGATATTATTGGAGGATTATAGATGAAGGCAATAGGTTTAGTAGTGGAATATAACCCATTTCACAATGGACATAAATACCATCTTAAAAATGCTAAAAAAAATCCTGATGATGTTATAATTGCCGTTATGAGTGGAGACTTTGTCCAACGTGGAGAACCATCTATTATAGACAGATGGACTAAAACTAAAATTGCAATAGATAATGGAGTGGACCTGGTAGTTGAACTTCCTGTATTCTACTCCTCTCAAAGTGCTGAAATTTTTGCAAAGGGAGCAATAGGGATTCTCAACCAATTAAAGTGTGATGAAATTCTATTTGGTTCTGAGAGCGCAGATATAGAAGAACTATCTAAAATTGCTAATTTTCAGGAAAGTCCGCTTTTTAAAGAAAAACTTAAAAGTCGTTTAGATGAGGGATTATCATATCCAACTGCTCATAGTGAAACGATGAATGATGTTTTAGGAGAGACAAGATTAAATTCTAATGATATACTGGGACTTGAATACTTAAAAGCTATTAAATATTGGAAAAGTCCTATTGTTCCTAAAGTATTAAAACGGGAAAAAACAGGTTATTACGATTCAGATGTAATTGATGACTTTGCCAGTGCTACAAAAATAAGAGAAGATATAAAACATAAAATAGATATATCTAAGGTAGTTCCACAGGAGAGTTTCAATATTTTAAAGAATTACATCCATTACACATATATTGAAAATTTTTATCCACTTATAAGATATGAAATTCTTAAAAATCATAAAAATTTAGGTAATATTCAGGATATGGAGACAGGATTTGAAAATAGACTCCATGAAAAAGCTTTAAAATATCAGGATTATCATAAATTTTACAACTCTATAATAAATAAAAGATATACTATGGGACGTACTCAAAGAGTACTTATCCACACTCTTTTAGGTCTCACTGAAGATATCACTTCCTGTGTAAAAAAAGAGGTTCCATATGTAAAAATCATGGGATTTAACAAAAAAGGAAGAGAATATTTAGGATGGCTTAAACAGTTTGAAAATAAAAAAATAATTACAACATATAAAAAAATGCCTGAGATTTTTGATGAAAAAACCTGTGCTCTTATTGAGTATAATGAAAAATGTTCAGAAATCTACAGACTTATAAATCCATATAAAAATTATAAAAGTCCAATTATAAAGAAGGAGGATATTCATGAATAACAGACTTCCATTGAAAGTACAGATTTTTTACGGATTAGGAGTAAGTTATGCCATTGTTGACCAGATATTTGCCCAATGGATACTATACTTCTATCTTCCACCTGAAAGTTCAGGATTAAAACCTATTATGGCACCACTATTTATATCTCTTGCTCTTGTGATTTCAAGATTTGTAGATATGATAACTGACCCTTTAGTAGGATTTATCTCTGACAAGGTAAATACAAGATGGGGAAGAAGAATTCCTTTTATTGCTGTAGGAATAATACCTTTAGCTCTCTTTACAATTGGATTTTTCTATCCACCTATGAATAATCAGAAAAGTGCCTTTATCTATCTTGCAATAGTAGGTTCAATGTTTTTTACTTTCTATACAATAGTAGGTGCTCCATACAACTCTTTAATACCTGAGATTGGTCACACTACAGAGGAAAGACTTAACCTGTCTACGTGGCAATCTATATTTAGACTCCTATACACAGCTATTGCCATGATAATTCCTGGTGTACTTATTAAGTATATCGGACAAGGGGATACCCTTCACGGAGTTCGTGGAATGGTTGTTGCTCTCTGTGTCATTGTAGTTATTGGAGGGCTTATTACAGTATTTTTAGTTCCTGAAAAAAAATACTCACATGGAGAGACTTCAAAAGCAAGTTTTAAAGAGACTATGAAACTTTTATTTAAAAACAGTTCCTTTGTTAACTATCTGTTTGGTCTACTGTTTTTCTTTATAGGTTTTAACAACTTAAGAGCTATTATGAACTATTTCATTGAAGATATAATGGGACTTGACAAAAGTGCTATTACAATAGCCTCAGCACTTCTATTTGGTATGTCAGCTCTTTGTTTTTACCCAACAAACAAACTTTCTAAAAAATATGGATACAGAAAGGTTATGCTTACATGCCTTGGAATGTTAATTGTCTTTACCCTATGCCTATTTGAACTTGGAAAAATGATTCCAACTTCATTTGGATATATTCTTTTTGCTCTTATTGGTATTCCAGTTGCTGGAGCAGCATTTATATTCCCTCCTGCAATGTTAAGTGAAATAGGAAGCAAAATCAGTGATAAAAGTGGAAATAGAATTGAAGGTGTATGTTTTGGAATTCAGGGATTCTTCCTTAAAATGGCATTTTTAATATCTATACTTATTCTTCCAATACTTCTTGTATCAGGAAATGGGGATATTTTAGCAGCTATTACAGGAAAACCTACAGGGGTTGAAAAAACAGGTATATATATGACCTCTATTGCCTCTACAATTTCATTTGTAATATCTTTTATCTTCTATTACCGTTATAAAGAGTAGTGATCCAATGACCTTAATATATCTTATTGCTATTGAGATTACATTTATATTGACACTTCTTTTTATATTGCCACTTTATCTGGCTATCATAGCAGGAATTGGAATAATTGGAACAGTTTTCATCTTTAGAAAGAAAAAAGAGAAACTTCTACTTATAATACCTATTATTTTTTTAATTAGAGCTGCTATGACACTGGATTTTACACAATATAAAAAAGGTGATATCATAACAGTAGCAACACAGATATATAGAGGTCGAGGTAAATTAGATAAAATTAATGGGAAAATTCCATCAACAGCCTCTTATATCCAGACTCGTGAATTGGAAGATGGAAAATATAAAATCAGCGGAGAGATTAAAAAGCTTAACACCAGATACAGAAATAATTATTACGAGATAACACCTTTAGAGATAGATAAAATTAAAGAGAGCTATCTTGAAAAATATTTTAATAATAAAACCAGATCACTTTTAAAAAATAGTGATTTTAAATTAAGAAAAGTATACAGTGCTGTTATACTAGGACAGAGTTATAAACTTCCTAAAGATATGAGAGAGGAGTTTTCCTACATAGGTATTTCTCATCTTATGGCTCTTTCTGGATTTCATATTGGACTTGTAATTGCTATTGCAACCTTTATTATCACTAAGTTTCCATTTTCAAAAAAGGGAAGAAATATATCTCTTTTGCTATTTTTAACACTTTATTACTTGGGAATAGAGCATTCACCATCTCTTACCAGGGCCTATATAATGGCAGGAATATATCTTCTGGGTAATATTCTTTATGAGGATACAGATCTTATGAAATCTTTAACTGCAGCATATGTAATTTCCCTTTTTATAAATCCAATGGATATTACATCACTATCATTTAAACTTTCATATAGTGCAGTCTTTATAATTGCTGGGATATACCCTATTATCAGAGGATTTTTTAATTATAAAAACAAAAAATTTATTGATGGAATAATTCTGATATTTACTTTACAGATTCTACTTGCACCAATTCTAATAAATGAATTTGGAACAATTCAGGTTTTAGGATTTATTTCAAATATCATAGTTGTCCCAGTTGGAAGTTTATTTATCACACTGAGTTTTATTGGACTTCTTATAGAAAATCTACATCTTGGTTTTATTATGATGCCACTTATTAAACTTTCATACTATATTTTTATAAAAATCGTTAATTTATTCAGCAAAATTCCATATATGAGTATCACCATTTCAAAGGGATACCACAATAACTATTTTTATTTTTTCTATTTTGGAATTTTAATTGGAATAATTTATATACATGGAAAAAAGGAGAAAACTACTAATGAGAAACTTTTTAAACGAACTGAAATACGCCAATAGAAATATGAGTACTATTACTAAAATAATACTTGGAGTAATTGTGCTATACATGCTCTTAACCATTAAACATTCTGACATATTTTCTATACCTTTTCTTATAAGTATAGTTGTTCTTTTAACTTCAATATCTCTTCATGAGATAGCTCATGGATTTGCAGCTTACCTTTTAGGAGATAATACTGCAAAATCATATGGAAGAATAAGTTTAAATCCTTTACATCATATTGACCCACTTGGACTTCTTTTTCCAATTTTAATGGCTATTATTCACTCTCCCTTTTTAATTGGATGGGCTAAACCTGTTCCAATTGATTATTCAAGACTTAAGTATGGAAGATTTGGAGAATTTATAGTAGCTATTGCTGGAATACTTATAAACTTTTTAATTTTAATAGCTGCCTGTATAGTGTTAAAATTGTTTTACGGTAAAATAAATTCTTTTTATTTTGGATATACAATAGCTGCTATTTACAAAATTAATATATTGCTTATAGTCTTAAATCTTCTGCCAGTACCACCTCTAGATGGTTCTAAAATCCTTGCAGCAATTGCACCACAATCTTTAAGAGAGATGATTTTTTACTTAGATCGTTTTGGAATTCTAATAATTATTCTTCTAGGTTGGTCTGGAATATTAGATGATGCTATTTGGACTGGTGTAAAGTTTTTTAATACAATAATAAATTATATTTGGTGATTGATATGAATACAATAAAAAAAGAAGCGGTAATTGAATTTGAAGAGAGAAAATCTAAATTTATAGGCTATGCAAAACCTGTAAGTTCTAAAAAAGAAGCAGAGGAATTTATTGAAAAGATTAAAATGAAACATCCTGATGCTACTCACAACTGCTCAGCTTACCAGGTCATAGATGAAGGTCAGGAGTATTTTAAAACTGATGACGATGGTGAACCTAGTGGAACAGCTGGAAAGCCTATGGGAGATATAATAACCTATATGGAGGTTTCAAATCTAGCTGTAGTAGCTACCAGATATTTTGGTGGGATAAAACTTGGTGCTGGTGGACTTATTAGAAATTATGCAAAAACTGCCAAACTTGCCATTCAAGAAGCTGAAATTGAAGATTATGTTGAAAAAAATATCTATATACTGGATTTTCCTTATGAAAGAATTGGAGAAGTAGAAAACCTTTTAGGTGAAAATTGTGAGTACATAGAAAAAGGATACAATGACAGAGTTACCTATAAAGTTAAAATTGATAAACCTACTTTTGATTCATTGAGCAGTATAAAAGACCTTATAACTATTGACCTTTAAAAAAGAGAAACTCTTTATTGTTAATAAAGTAAAGCATATCTGTATAATTTATATTCAGTGTTCTATTAATATAACATTTTGCTTAAAATCTGTATAAAAAATATTATTATTTTTAATATTATTTAACACTTTTTTAACATTCATTAACAAAATATGTAATTTTTTTACATATTATTTCATATTTTTTTCATTTTTTATCTATTTTTTATTGACTTTTTTCACAGAAAGTGATAACATAATTGTAAGGATTACAAATTTATATCAACTTATATAAAATAAGAGTTAAAATGGAGGTCATTATGGAATTTAAAGGAAGTAAAACTGAAAAAAATCTTATGACAGCATTTGCTGGGGAATCACAAGCTACAAACAAATATACTTATTATGCATCTAAAGCAAAAAAAGATGGATATGTACAAATAGCTAAATTATTTGAAGAAACAGCTAACAATGAAAAAGAACACGCAAAATTATGGTTCAAACTATTAAAAGGTGGAGAAATTCATTCAACTATAGACAACCTATTAGATGCTGCTGAAGGAGAAAACTATGAGTGGACAGATATGTACGCTAACTTCGCAAAAGTAGCTAGAGAAGAAGGATTCGATGACATAGCTAGAACTATGGAAGGTGTAGCAAAAATTGAAAAACGTCACGAAGAAAGATACAGAAAATTACTTGCTAACATCAAACAAGATATGGTATTCGAAAGAGATGAAGAAGTTGCTTGGGAATGTATGAACTGTGGACACGTTCACTATGGTAAAAAAGCTCCAAAACTTTGCCCAGTATGTAAACATCCTGGTGGATTCTTTATGATAGAACCTAAAAACTATTAATAGATTATAGCAATTTAAAAGCTCTCCAAATGGAGAGCTTTTTTTATATATTAGGAAATTATAATTTGAATAATAAGATAGAAAGTAGCTGAGAAATAGAATTTCTATATCTTAAAATTGTAAGATGTTGAAAGAAAATTAAAAATTTACAACACAAAAAAACTGATGTTCAATCAGCCTTTTAACCAT
>NZ_JADRHM010000012.1 GCF_018205345.1 Fusobacterium sp. DD2 | reverse complement strand
TTTAGAAGTCCTATACAGTAGGGGTGTAGTGGACACACCTGCAAGAATAAGGATAGCTTAACTATCAAACTTCTTTAGAATTACTCTGATGAGTAATTACGAAGCTCTCACCTCTTTAGGTGGTGAGTAGTTCACTATAAGAGAGAGAAATAACCTTTAAATATGAAAGGCTTTTCAAGAGAAAAATGAAATAAAAAAATTTATTGGTGTATATAAATTGAAAAAGACAAAAAAATATTAAATTTCAGTACAAAAATTTAGGACTATTTTATATGAAGTGTTAATTATGTATGAAAGATATTGAAAACGGCCATAAAATATCAATTTATATGATTTTGGGATTGACTGGGTCAGTAAAAGGTGGTATAATTTATCAATCTTATATGTATAAAAAATTGGTATAGTGCATAGAGGAGATAAGTAAATCAAAGGAAAAAAGGAAGTGAGAACAATTTATAAGACAAAAGATGTTGTATTGACGGGATTTGCCCTATTTGCAATGCTATTTGGAGCTGGAAACTTAATATTTCCACCATCAGTTGGTTATGCAGTGGGAGACAGTTGGAAGCTGGCAGCTTTAGGATTTTGCATTACAGGGATTGGTTTTCCGCTCATGGGAATAATCGCTTCTGGATTTGCTGGAACCAAACTGGATCACTTTTCAGATAAGGTATCACCAATGTTCAGTAAAATATTTAATACAGTTTTGATTTTGGCTATAGGTCCTTGTCTTGCTATACCGAGAACAGGAGCAACTGCCTTTGAAATCATGGTAACACCACATGTAGTTGCTGACAATCATTGGATAAAATATCTATTTTTAATTATATATTTTGGATTTGTTCTGCTTTTCTGCTTAAAGGAAAGTAGTGTAATTGAAAGAATAGGAAAGATACTGACACCTATTCTGCTAATAGTTCTTGCTATAATAATCTGTAAGGGAGTTATGACTCCAATGGGAGAGATAGCAGATCTAAATACAGTTAACAATTTCAGATTTGGATTTTACAGCGGATATCAGACTATGGATACTTTAGCTGCAATAATATTTGCAAGTATCATTTTAAAGAGTATCAATTCAAAAAACAAACTTAGTAGAAAAGAACAGTTTACATTTTTATTAAAGGCAAGTGGAATAGCAGTATGTGGACTTGCAATAGTGTATTGTGGAATATTATATATTGGTGCTACTGCGACAGGAGTACTTGAAAATCATGGAACTACACAGCTTCTAAATGCAATAGTAAGACAGCTTTTAGGAGTAAAAGGAAATGCAATTCTTGGTATCTGTGTAGCTGGAGCATGTCTGACTACAGCAATTGGACTTACAGCAACAGTCGGAGATTATTTCAAGAACATGCTTAAAGTAAGCTATAAAAAAGTTGTAATTGTAAATGTGGCAGTGAGCTTTGCCTTTGCTACTTTTGGTGTAGACAGTATTGTTAAGATAGCAGCTCCAATTCTTACATTCCTATATCCAATAGCTATTGTGCTTATCTTCTTAAACTTCTTTAGAAAGCATATAGAAGAAAGAGCAGTGTTTATTGGTGGAGTAATAGGTGCAGGAATAGTTGGATTTATTGAAATGACAGTGGGATTTGCTCCAAGTATAGGAGTACTTCAAAATAGTGATCTTGTAGCTGAAATTATAGCTGCAATGGAAGCTATATATGCAGTTCTTCCTTTAGAAGATTATGGACTTGCATGGGTTTTCCCAAGTATTTTATTTGCAATTATTTTTAAAATAGGAGCCAGATTCAAAAAGGTTCAGGTAGTTTGTAAAGTAGATAGATAATTTTAGAAGGGATTCTGTATGAAGAATCCCTTTTTTGTGTTATTATATAGGGTAGTAAAATATTGATTTTTGATGTAAAATATGCTATTGTTTGATGAATAATTTAAATTATCTTATAATGGTATAATATATGTAGAGAAAAATAGAGAGAAGAAAATAATAGTTTTGAATGAATAGATTCAAGAAGGAGAAAATTATGGAGATAAATAAACATTTAACACCTAAAAAAATTGTAGAAGAATTAGATAAATACATTGTATCTCAGGATGAGGCTAAGAAAAATGTTGCTATATCTCTACGTAACAGAGATAGAAGAAAAATGATAGAAGATGAAAATATGAGAAGGGAGATAACTCCTAAAAATATCATTTTGATTGGATCAACTGGAGTGGGAAAGACAGAGATAGCAAGAAGAATAGCAAAAATCGCAGATGCACCTTTTATTAAAGTGGAAGCTACAAAATATACTGAAGTTGGGTATGTTGGAAAAGATGTAGAAAGCATTATAAAGGATCTGCTAGCAGTTACTATTACAAAGATGAAAGATGCAAAATTTGAAGAGCTAAAAGAGACAGTATATGATTCAGTAATTGAAAAAGTTGCAAAGATAATAAATCCACTGGATAAGATTTCAGATAAGAAATTTGAAGAGGCTAAGGAAAAAATAAAAAGTGGAAAATGCGACGATATGGAAATAGAGATAGAAGCTGTAAGAAAAGACCTTGATTTTCCAATGGTAGAGGTAGTGTCTGGTGGAGACGATGAAAACGCCTTTGACAGTTTCTTAGATCAGATGGCAAACTTAGCTGGAAAAAATAAGAAACTTTATACAACAGTAAAAAAAGCAATCTCAATATTCTTAGAAGAAGAGATGGAGAAAAAGCTTGATTATGATACTTTAGTTCAAGATGCTATAGAAAATGTTGAAAGTAATGGAATTATATTTATAGATGAGATAGATAAGATAGCTGAGTCTGACGGAAACAGTAAGGGAGATGTGTCTCGTCAAGGTGTACAAAGAGATATTTTACCAATAGTAGAGGGAACTACTGTAATGACTAAATATGGCCCTGTAAAAACTGAGCATATTCTTTTTATTGCAGCAGGAGCATTTTCTCAAAGTTCACCATCTGATTTGATGCCAGAACTTCAAGGAAGATTTCCAATTAGAGTAAAACTTAAAAAACTTGAGAAAAAAGATTTTATAAAAATATTAACAGATGTAGAATATAGTCTTTTAGATCAATACAAAGCTATGCTTGCAACTGATAACGTGGATCTTTCATTTACAAAGGCAGGAATTGAAAAGATTGCTGAACTTACTGCTGAGATGAATGATAAGATAGAAAATATAGGAGCAAGAAGACTCGCAACTATTGTTGAGGAAATATTGAGAGAGGTTATGTATGAAGCTCCATATGATGAGCCTAAGAAAATTGTTATAGATCCTAAGTATATAAGAAAGATATTTAAGGATGAAATTCAGGAAGAAAATATAGATAAATTTATTTTATAAATTGTATTTTTGAAAAATAATTTCACTAATCTAAAATAAATTTAAATAAATTATATTTTTCTGAAAAATATCACATGGGCGTCACATTTAGATGTTACTATAAGAGCATAAAATCTTTCCCCAAGATGTTTTATATAGTAGAGAAGCTAGTAGGTATAGAGCAAATGCCCTATTCTACTAGCTTTTTTCATTTTTTGTTACTGTATTATTTTAGATAAATCTGTTAGATACTTGTAAGATTGCCCTTAAATACTTCTCCGTAAGATTACCATAAGATTACCGAAGAGATTATTTAATTAAGCAATTCAACAGCATTTTTTAAATCCTCCAGTTCTTTATGTACATATACTTTATTCGTAGTAGCAATATCTGTATGACCTATGATACGAGTCACAGCCACTTCATTTGCTCCGGCAGCACTTAACATGCTTGCAAACGTGTGACGGGTATCATGTATGGTATGTTCCTGCATAATTGTATTGTTATCCTTACAAAAGGCTATTAAACGTCGTCTGAAGATAGCATACGATACTTCATTCTCTCTATTAATCAGAATATTAAGTAGTAATGTTCTTATTTTAGAATGGACTGGGATTAGTCTGTTCTTTCCTGCTTCGGTTTTACTTCCGGTCCTGATTGTGTTCTCAGTCTGATCATAGTCTTTCAGTCTTAATTTCAGATACTCCTGTATTCTCATTCCTGTGTATATCAACACTATCAGGTGTTTAGCAATTGGAGTGTCTAAGTTATTCCATAAATACTCCCTTTCTTTGTATGAAAATACTTTTCTTTGTATTACATCTTCGTGCTTTCCTATCTCCAGCAAATTGGTTGGATCCTCTGTTACTATCTGCATTTTCATAGCCTGTTTATAAATTCCTTTAAGAATACTCTTACACATACTCTTAGTTGCTGTACTACGTTTTATCCCATCCATAAATGCTTGCAGCTGCATAGGTGTCAAAGAAGTAATCGGAAGATTTTTGATAGGTTCAAAATGGTTGTACTGGTATCCAATATTTTTATATCTGCTTTCTGATACCTTCATTTCCTGTTCTTTCATATATAGCTTATAAACATCATCCACTGTAATCTTTGCGTTGTCCAGCATAGCAGGATCCTTCTGATATGCGATAAGTGCTTCCAGTGCCTCAGCTTTTGTGGCATAATAGCCAATTGTCTTTTGTTTCTGTCGTTCACCCTGAATATTTACACTTGCTTTTGCCACCCAGGGTTTTCTTAATTTTTTAAATTTAGGATTGAATTTATAAACGCATCCAAATCCGTTCGGATTTCTCATAGCTCACCAACTCCTTTTTTATTGTGTTAAAATAAAGAGTGTGGTAAAATATACATATGCAAAACGTGGTATATTATGTATCACACTCACCTGCCTTCCAGTACTGCGGCAACAGTGCTGGAGGGCTTTTTTATTAATTGTTAATTAATTATACAATTCATGATGATTCTCGTCTATCTTCTCCATTAAAAGACCGAAAACACCAATATAGTGATTTTCAATATAATCTTTAAACTGGCCTTCTATAAATTTATCTTTTGGTGCGTAATATAGTTTACTGTAATGATTATAGATATATGTTGCCGGCTTTAAATTTATATTGAATATTTCTGAAATGTTAAAAGGGTTTATTACATCATCTCCTTTTATTTCTTTTAATGCTGTTATCACAGGGAATGGGCATAATAAATTTTTCGCAAATGCATTGGCCTCCTTTTCATACGGATGTTGGCCACTATTATAGTGGATTATATCGTAGTCCTCCTTTTCAAGATGCATCATTAATATGTGACCTAATTCATGCCCTTTACACCATCTTTGAGATCTCTCATCTAATGTTTCGTTATAAACTATCAGATATTTTTTCAAAAGATCATCATAAATAGTAAATGCCTCAGCAGAACCGAAATTCTCAGCTATTTGTTGGTAAGTCATCCCCATTTTTTTACTGAATTTTTTAAAACTCATAGTCTTAATATCAGAGAATTTTTTTATGATACCATCAATGTCAATTGGTAAAGTATCATTGTGCATTATCGTAATTATCAAGTGGGCCAACTGTGTGGCCCCTCGATAATCAGGATTGAATGAGTAAATCAATATCAGTTCCTCCTAATCGTCGTCATCGTCAAAATCGATGTCATTGAAAGCTCTTCTCATTAGATTCTGTAATAGTTGTAAATCATCATCTGACATCTTTCTTGCGTTTCTTGCAACCCATCTGAAACGCTGTGAAGCAGGTTTAAAGTCTAACAATTCAAGTGTGTCACCTTTTTTATTGTAAAGATCTATTATGTCCTGCTCATGCAGTGTTCTCACCTCCATACCATCTTTTGTGATTATGTAGTTTCCAGATTGATTAATTTCCTCGATTCCTAGTCCTAAAGATTTAATCTTGTCAATTGCTTTGTTTAATAATTTTGAGTGTCCATCCTCAGGATCTGCATCCCAACCCATCAGATATTTTGGGGAACATTTTAGTACTTTTGCTAATGGTACTATTTTATCGATTCCCATATTTTTGACGTCATTGGATTCGTATCTTGAAATTAAACTCTCAGAAACTCCCAACTCCTTGGCCACATCTTTTAGTGTTAAACCTAGCTGTTTTCGCCTGTGTCTAATCAACTCGTTGACCTTCATAATTCCTCCTTTATGATCTCATTCCCTCATAATAATTATATTATAAAACTTGCAAATATGCAAGTTTTTTTATGCGATTTTATAATATTTTTTGAGTATTTTCAAAAAAGCCGTTGACAAAGAATTTTTTAAATGTTATGATTAACTTACTTGAGGAAACTCAAGAAAGAATAAAAACGAGGTGAGGACATGATTAATGTGCTTAAATTGAAGGCTAAATTAAAGGAGCAAAATTTAACACAAGAGGCAACTGCAAGATTATTAGGTATCAACCCTTCTACATTCAATAAGAAAATTAATGACGTAAAAGGTGAATATATGACAGTTGAAGAAGCTTGTAAGTTAAAGGAGATACTTAATATATCAAATGACGAGGTTGACTTATATTTTTTTTGCCAACTAACTTGAGGAAACTCAAGAAAAAGAATTAAGGAGAGTGATTGAATGAATCAATTAATTAAAATCGAGGAAAAAAACGGAGAACAGCTAGTAAGCGGTAGAGAATTACACGCATTTTTAGAAGTTGGGACACAATATTCTAAATGGTTTGAAAGAATGCGTGAATATGGTTTTTCTGAAAATATAGATTATATAGCTATTAGTCAAAAAAGACTAACAGCTCAAGGTAACGAAACTACTTACATTGAACACTTTTTGAAAATAGCAATGGCGAAAGAAATATCAATGATTCAAAGAAATGAAAAGGGCAAACAGGCAAGAGAATATTTTATCAAATGTGAAGAGGCTTGGAATAGTCCTGAAATGATTTTAGTGAGAGCTACTCAAATTTCAAATAGAATGCTTGATTCTTATAAAAATGAAATTGAAACTTTGAAACTTGACAACAAAATAAAAGACCAGCAGATCCAGGAGCTGAAACCAAAGGCAACTTATTATGACTTGATATTACAATGTAAAGATTTGCTGTCAGTAACTGAGATAGCTAAAGACTATGGAATGAGCGCTATGACCTTTAATAAAAAGCTACATGAGTTAGGAGTGCAGTTTAAGCAGTCAGGAGTTTGGTTCTTATATCAAAAGTATGCAAGCTATGGATACACACAGACCAAAACTCAAAACTACAACAGACCTGACGGAACTCAGGGAGTAGCAACTCACATGTATTGGACACAAAAAGGAAGATTATTCTTATATGAATTTCTAAAAGGCCAAGGAATAGTTCCAATGATTGAAAGATAGGAAGGTGACTAGATGAAAGCGACAATAATAAGCATAAAAGAAGCCGCTGAAATAATTAACATTCCTGCCGACACATTTAAAGAAATGCTGTGTCGAGCTCATCGGGGCAGCACAGAAAATCGCTGGTTAGCAGATATAAGTCTTTGTGTGTTGGGAGAAAAACGGAATACATATTATGTGCTAAAGGAAGCACTTCTAGACCATTTGAAACTTAAAAAGGAGGATTAAAAATGATCTATATAATTCTATCGGATTATGGATATGTGACACACTGTTTAATGGGTTTTCAGGACGGAAAAAAAGCAGAAGAGTATCTAACTAAATTGAAAAATGAGCACCCTGGCATGCAATTCAGAATAGAAAGTATTGAATTGTGGGAAGACCTAAAAGATGAAATTGAAAAAAAATATGCTGTAAAAGCAGTTGAAGTCTAAGAACTTGAAATCACTTAGGAAGGAGGGACTTGAATGAAACAATTATCAGACGGAAGATGGCAAGTAAACATAAGAGGAGAAATATTTACTTACAGTGCCGATGACTTTAATGAAGCCTTGGCACTTGCCTGGCAAATTGCTGAAGACTTGAAATAGGAAGGGGGAAATAAAAAAAATGAGATATAAAAATTCTAATACCTCAAAAGGCTATGATATTATACCCGAATATCCAGAAGGGGTTAATCATGATGACCCTCAAGATTTTGAATACTTAAACTGTGAGGAAAAGGCGATATTGCTAGATTGGTGTAGTCAGTTAGGCAAAACGCATAATATGAATAGGCAGCACCATTCTTATGGCTTAAAACACGTATTCGAAAGATCTAGAGATGGATTCTACATAACTAACGGGACGTTTAAAGGGGCAATGCTGAAACTGGGATTCAGGCACGAAAATGTGCAAAAAGATGGCATGAATTGGTATTTTAATTACTCTGAGATTGACCTAAATTTATTAGAAAATGGCGTTAATATCTTCAGATTGAAAGAGCACATATTTAGTTTTTTATATGAATATTTGATATTTAATGAACTGGCCATATCTAGAAAAGAATTTTTTAGCTGGATGGAACGCTGTGATGGAGCTGCAGGTGATAAGATACTCCACGAGTTTAAGACTGCGACTCTCGACTTAATCAGACGCCCATCCACATCAATCGAATGGAGTCAACTTATAAGCGATATAAAATCAAAGGAGGATTAAAAATGGAAGGATTAAAAATTATGAGAACAGTAAATGCTATCTTAACATTTGAAGACTCTGGGATTATTAGTGACTGGAGCATAGACCGTAAGACTAATACCTGGAAGGGATACTTTAGCATCGGGGCGGATCCAAACGCATACTATCTGATGACTGGAGACCTACTAAAAACTACAGAAGATACATTACTGGACATGATTGGTGAAATACAAAATATGCAACTGGAGGAGGATATATGTGAATAAGACACATGAAATGAAAAAGGAATTTAAAACAGAATTAAAACTTACCATTCTAGTTAAAGACGGGACTCTCAATGTAAATTTTGGAGCGGGTGGCGACATAGAATCCACTGACAATCAAGCAAAAGAATTTAGGAATATTATGCTTCATGCCATATCAGAAAAACTAGGGTACAGTGAATCCTTCGTGAATGAATTTATAGGGTACTTAGATGAGGACTGTAAAATCACAAAATCAGTAATAAAAAAATGAGCCTTCTGCTTGGGGAAGCAATCAGGCTCGTAGCAAATAACACACTTTAATTATACCATTTGGAGGATAAAAATGAAAGCGAAAAAAGTAATCGAAGTAACTCGGGAAGATCTGGCTGAATTTTATAGTTTTACTTATAACAATGGAATATTTCTGAACTGCGATGAAATATATAACAATTCACTTTATTTGAATGGCACACCTTGCAACTGTCTTAGCTGGGGCACTGAAAAGGAACTTGCCAGTGATGAAGTGCTTAAATTAGTAGTTAAGATGCTGAATGTCTTAGTGTTATCAGATCATGAATTGATATTTAAAGAGGAGGAAAATTAGTATGGAATTCACATTTGGAGGATTTGAAGTAACAACTTCTAAGGAAGCAGTAAATTTTGTTAAGTCTTTAATTGAAATAATGTGAAATATTTGTACCGAAGAAATATCAGGTAAAAACATGATGGTATTCATAGGAGTCGGAACAAGTTTAGCCGCAATCCCTGAATTTGCGAAAGAAGAAAAAGATTGGGAACATTATAAGTTAGTACTTATTGAGTTGTTAGATACATATCAATTGAAAATAGAAAATACTAAAAAGGAGGATTTATAAATGATTAAAATCGAAATAACTGGAATCACTGCTGGAGAAGTAAAAGCTGAATTAAGAACCTTATTAGATATTGAAAAGATAAAGGTATCGGAAATATCTAAACCTACTGACTTGGAAGTACATACAGAAGAACACAAGACTATAGTACCAGCACAGAAAGTAGAAGCAGATTTAAAGGCTCCAACAGTAGAATCTAAACCGGTAACACCTATAATACCTACAGTATCCAAAGCTTATAGCGTAGAGGACTTACAGAAGATGGCTCAACAACTTATGGCAAAATTAGGCGGAGATAAGACAAGAGAAATCGTGAAAGAGATTCTTGTAAAGTACAATGTTGCAGCACTAACTAAACTAGAAGGAGAACAGTTGGGTCAGGTAGCGGAAGAACTTAAAGCGTTAGGAGCTGATGCGTAATGGCTCACGCGCTCCTAGGTCCTTCAAGTGCAGAAAGGTGGATGGCCTGTCCACCTTCTGTATTACTGACAAAGGACATGCCTAATGAAACTAGTGATTTCGCACTGGAAGGGACTGTTGCCCACGCAGTATGTGAGAATAAACTTCTATCTCTATTAGGCAAAATAACAGAAAAGCAATGCAATAGTGAAATTGAAAAACTTAAAAAACACCGTCTTTATGACAAGGAAATGCTGGATCACGCAGAAACTTATACTGATTTTGTAATGGAACAGGTATATGCTTACACTAATCCATTTGTGGCAGTGGAGCAAAAGATTAAATTTGCCGACTACGTTCCTGATGGTTTTGGAACTGCTGACTGCCTTCTGGTAGGAGGTCAAACACTTCAAGTAATTGATTTCAAATATGGTAAAGGTGTTGAGGTAAGTCCTGTGGAGAATAAGCAAATGCTTCTATATGCATTAGGAGCATGGCTGTCTATAAATCTATTTTACGATATAAAACACATAAAGATGAGCATTGTGCAACCTCGTATTGGCAATATTGAAACTTGGGAATGCGACCTAGAATATTTACTCCAATTTGCAGAAGAGGCTAAGAAAAAAGCAGCACTAGCGGTAAAAGGAGAAGGAGAATTTAATCCAGGCGAACACTGTAAATTCTGTAAAGCTAAAGCAACATGTAGGGCACTAGCCGATAAGAATATGGAGCTAGCTAAATTTGAATTCAGAAAACCACCAGAGCTTACACCAGAAGAAGTTGGGGCGATACTTGAACAAGGGAAACAACTTCAAGACTGGATTAAGGGACTACAAGACTGGGCATTACAAGAGTGCCTGAATGGAAAAGAGGTTCCAGGATGGAAGGCAGTTAATGGAAGATCAGTAAGAGAATTTAAAAATACAGATGATGCTATAAAAGTGCTTACTTCGAATGGAATTGATGAAGCACTACTTTATAAAAGAACAACTTTGACACTTGCTCAGATGGAGAAGGTCATTGGGAAAAAACCGTTCAATGATTTAGTTGGTGATTTAATTATCAAGAATCCAGGTAAACCAACTTTGGTAGCTGTGTCAGATAAAAGACAAGCTATTAGTAATGTGATTAATGCAGTTGATGAATTCTCAGCTGTAAATAAATAGGAGGAATTGAATATGGCAGATACTAGAATTATGACCGGGAAAGTACGTTTAAGTTATGTACATTTGTTTGAACCTTACGCGCCTACTGAAGGGCAGGAAGCTAAATTTAGCACTACTATTTTAATACCTAAATCAGACACAGTTACCATGGGTAAAATTCAAAGCGCAATAGAGGAAGCAACTAAACAGGGAGAACAAAAGCAATGGGGCGGAAAGAGACCACCAAAGGTTGCCAACCCACTACATGACGGTGACGGGACAAGACCAAGTGATGGGATGGAATATGGTGAGGAATGTAAAGGTCATTGGGTTATAACTGCAAGCTCAAAAGCTGATAGAAAACCTGGCATAGTAGACAATCTATGCAACCCAATAATCGACCAAACAGAAGTATACAGTGGAATGTATGCTAGAGTAACAATAAACTTCTTCCCATATGCCGTAGGCGGCAAAAAAGGGATAGGATGCGGTCTTGGAAACATACAAAAGCTTGCCGACGGAGAACCATTATCAAGCGCAGGAATCAAAGCTGAAAACGAATTCTCATCTGTTGAGATTGACCCTATCACAGGAGAGATTATAAAAGCATAACTTTAAGGGCAGTTTAAATACTGCCCTTTCTTTATTAAGAGGAGGAATATGAATGCTACATCATTTAAACATAGATATAGAAACCTACAGCAGCATTGACATTAAAAGCGCAGGAGCATATAAATATGCGTTATCTGATGATTTTGAAATCCTATTATTCGCCTACAGTATTGATAATAACGAAGTACAGATAGTAGATCTTGCACAAGGAGAAAAGATTCCAACGGAGGTACTTAACTTCCTGAAAGATGAAAGCTATGTAAAACATGCTTATAACGCTGCATTTGAATGGTGGTGTCTGAATCAGGCAGGATACGAAACACCATTAGAACAATGGCAGTGTACTATGATTCACGGGCTGTATTGCGGATATTGTGCAGGACTGGGTGCAACTGGTAAGGCACTAGGATTAGCAGAAGATAAACAGAAGCTAAATACAGGACTTGCGTTGATTAGATATTTTTCTATACCTTGTAAACCTACTAAGAGCAATGGAAAGAGAACGAGAAATCTTCCCGAACACGAGCCAGAGAAGTGGGATCTATTTAAAGAGTACTGTGTGCAGGACGTTGTAACGGAGATGGAAATAGCTAAGACACTTGCACCTTTTCCAGTTCCTGATAGCGAATGGGAACAGTGGCATATGAACACAGAAATGAATGCCAGAGGAGTCAAAATAGACACAGACCTTGTAAGAGGTGCTTTGATGATTGATGACATGAGTAAATCTGAGTTGATGGAAGAGGCAAAACGGTTAACTGGACTAGAGAATCCAAATTCTACACAGCAAATGATTAACTGGCTGAATGGAAAAGGAGAAGAGGTGGACAACCTAAGGAAAGCAACTGTTAAAGCCCTACTTCAAGATAAATTAGATGGAGATGTAAGGAGAGCACTGGAGATCAGACAAGAGCTTGCCAAAACATCCGTAAAAAAATATCAAGCCATGGCGGATGCAATCTGTGAAGATAATAGAATTCGTGGGCTGCTGCAGTTCTACGGCGCTAACCGGACTGGTAGATGGGCTGGAAGACTGGTACAGGTACAGAACCTACCTAGAAATTACATCGAGACCCTGGACATGGCAAGACATCTTATAGAAAAAGCGGACTATAAAGGAATTGAAATGATATACGGGAATGTTCCTGACACCTTGTCACAACTAATTCGTACAGCTTTCATTCCATCCACTGGGCATGTGTTTGTTGTATCTGACTTCAGCGCAATTGAAGCCCGTGTAATAGCTTGGCTAGCTGGAGAAAAGTGGCGGATGGAAGTTTTCAAGTCCCACGGGAAAATCTATGAAGCATCAGCTGCCCAAATGTTTAATGTCCCACTGAATACAATTGTAAAAGGGCATGAGAATTATGCTTTGAGGGCAAAAGGAAAAGTAGCAGAACTGGCATTAGGGTATCAAGGATCTGTTGGAGCATTAAAAGCAATGGGAGCCGATAAAATGGGTCTAACAGATTCAGAACTTAAAGACATTGTTAATCTCTGGAGAAAGAGTTCACCTAATATAGTGCAACTGTGGTATGACCTTGAAAATGCTGCGCTGGATGTAGTTGAGAATGGTACAACTGTAAATCTTAAGTGCCTAGTTTTAAAAAAAGAAGTTAATCTTCCTACTGGTCAAATATTTTTAACTGTTGAGCTTCCATCAGGACGGAAATTATATTATCCAAAGCCTTCCCTACACGAAGGAAAATTCGGACAACAGTTTTGTTATTATGGAGTAAATCAAAATACGAAAAAGTGGGAACAGATTGATATGTATGGTGGAAAGCTTGTGGAGAACGTTGTGCAAGCTATAGCTCGGGACTGTCTGGCTGTTACTTTAAAAAGGTTAAAAGATAAAAAGTGGGATATTGTATTCCATGTACATGATGAAGTTATTTTAGATGTGCCTGACACTGTAAAACTGGATGATGTTGTTAACCTCATGAGTCAGCCTGTTGAATGGGCTCCAGGATTAGTATTAAACGCTGCCGGATTTACCGGTAACTATTATATGAAGGATTAGGAGGAGATTATGGTGCGAAAAATCAAACCCCGTAAGCCTAGAGAAATAAAAATAAATGAAACAAAAAAAGTTAAACCAGCACCTATACCATCACAAGCAGAGGTTCAGGAACTAGAAGCAAGAACTCATTTAATGAATTTAAGTGTAGTGACTGGAAAACACAAAGCTATCTGGGATAAAGAAATAAAAGAACACGATGGATACTTAAATCCTTACTATCGCGGCTTAATTGGCAGAGTTAAAAACCTGACTGATAAATTATACGAGGAGTTATATCCGGATTCAGATGATGACGATGTTGAAGTAACTCCATATATCTCTGCACTGATGGTTAATTATGTGTCTGTGTGTGCTCCAGCTTTTGGGAATCCTATTCCTGAAAGTAAGGATGACCGAGCACAAAGATTACCAGCTGGATTTATGGGAAGTATATCCGTGTGGGCTAAACTGATTAGCCTACTAAGTGATAATAGGTTATATCCTTATTTTATTAAAAGAAAGAAAGAAGAAGAACTTGCGAAGATAATAGACCTATCAGTCAAGTATATGTGCTATCTAGCAAGAGATATCATGTTTAAAGAAGAAATGATTAAAAGTTGGGAGGCAAATATGGGAAGAAAGTTTGAGAAAGGAAGAACCTTAGACAAGGATTTTGAAATGGTTAAAACAAAACCAAAAAAATCAAAGGGAGAAGAATTTTTGGAAAAGATTTTTAAAAACGATATGAAGGAACTTGATGATCTGGAAAAACAAAACAAAAACAGAAAAGTAGAGGAGCTTAAAATGGAAGAAAAAGCTGTTGAAAAAGATATAAAAAACGTTAAATCCGAAGAAAAAACCGTTAAAACTATTAAAAATGATGTTAAATCTGTTGAAAAAATTAAAAATTGCGATGATCCTGTTAAACCAAGCCATTATGTACTAGCTAACGGGTTGACTGCTGGAGATGTAATTGAATTCACTATTAAAGACTGTAAAGGTAGAACTGCTTGGAAGCTAGGAACTGTAATAAAATACTTAGTCAGAGCAGAAAAGAAAGCAGGAGCTATAGACTATCAGAAGGCACAGGAATATATAAATATGATTTTAAATACAGATTATTGGAGAGAAGAGCTCATCATGGCTGAAAACTTCAGAGAAGAATTTGAAAAAGAATATGGTAAGAGCTGGTTTAGCGTTATGTATGGAATAGCCGAGGATATGCAAGGTGGACAAGCATTAGCCCTTAACGAAGTATTTGAATGCATAATGACTGGTAGATTAGAGGATGCTAAGAAGAGAATACAGGACGTTTTATCATTCAAATAAGACAGAAACCATATAAGAAAGTTTAGGAGATTGATGTATATGGAATACCTGATATTTATTATTGCACTCACATATCTGATTTGTTACTTATGCTATGTGAATGATATAAACTTAAATTTTTATCAAGTGTATGCGGTTGTTCTTGCAGCCGCTGCACTGAAATATTTTCTATTATAGGAGGAGCAAAATGTTACTGAAATGTATTTTTATGAATGGAAATTTGAGAATTTTCAACCTGAACCAATGCGCTGAAATATTTATAGCTGAAAAAGAAATAAAATTGGATATGTTAAAAGGCTCAGATTGTGTAACTTCAGTTTTAAAGTCTGGATATGTGCTTAACTTTGATGAAGTGAAGAGCCAAATCTTAAAGCTAATCCAGGGAGTTGAATAGGCATGAGGCAAATAAAAACAGTTAAAAGTAATGCCGAATCAATAATTGAGAGAGAAACTCAAAAAGGATACACATGTATAAAGCAGCAGGACCATTTCTTTACTGATGAAGTTGTACTTAGTTTTGTAAAAAGTTATGGAGATTACTATGTTGTTGAAGAATGTGATGATATAGATGAACTCGAGTTAGTACTGAATTATTATCACGATGCTGGATATCAGGTAAGACCTACAAAGTTACTGAAATAGCAGGATTTACTACTAAATAAAATGGTTAGGTGGTAGTAAACTAATAGATTACTACCACCATATAGGGAGGATTAAGCATGAAAATATGGCAACTTATTATACTAATAATGATTATCTTAAGAATTTTTTTTATTTGTATATGCTTCAAAGATATTAATAAACAAAACTATAAAGGTATGACAATGTATCTGAAATACTACAAGAAAACAACTGGAAAAATTAATGCTTTTTATTTAATTATATTCCTAATCGAGATAGCTGTGATTGCAGCAGTTGCAGAAATGATAAATGATCTATTTGAAAAAATGTTTTGGTTTATGGATGAGAAAATACGTAAACTTACTGATAAAACATATAGATTAATTTTTTCAAAGTTTGAACCTGAAGAGGGGGATCAGTAGAATGGTGATGAAATTCTTAATTGGAATATTTATAGGAGTAGTTGTATTTGAAATTGGTTACGCTTTAGTCTGTGCTTTCGATTTTTTCTTGGAGATGTGGCGCAATGGGTTAGGAAGCCTAGTAATACTCGCAATAGCCCTTATTGCATGTGGAGTATTAGGGGCTATCTTATTATGATGGAAGGATTAAATGGATAAAAGATATAAGCAACTATTCACAATAATAAAAACAAATTGCGCAATAACTAGCTTTAATACGGCATGTTCTGGAGCCGTGTTATATTTGCTACTCGGTGTGTTTGCCTTACCTCTATGGACTAGCATACTGAAGTTAGTTAATTACTTATCTGATTTATATAGATGTAAATTACAGGAGCAACTGGCACACCATAAGATTCAATTTTTAAATCATAAGTACTTGACTATCCAATGTATTGAAACAGTGACAACAGTATTTGCCTATATAATATTACTTTGGAATTTAGAATTTGGATTAGTACTTATCTTACTAAGTAATGCATTAAACGCTATTACCAGAGCATACTTCGTAGCTTACAGTACTCTAGTAGATGATGCAATTACAGGTAGAAAAGCAAATAACAGAACAGAGTTTTATGCAAGACTGGATAAAGTAGCAAATCAAGCAGCTATCGTTGGAGCGCTTGTTAATGCCCTAATTTATTATACAGGTTTTAAATTAGGTGTGAATGAGATTGAAATTTATTATTTCTTTTGCTGTTTCTATGCTACCACTAAAATAATTGATTTAGTGTGTAGCTTCGTAGAAAAAAAGGAAATAGATAAGTTACTGAGGAGGAATGAAATTGAATAATGTAAATTTAATCGGGAGACTTACTTGGGATCCAGAGTTTAATATGTCACAAAGTGGATCTGACTATTGTAAATTTTCAATTGCTGTAAATAGGCCTTTTAAAACAGACGAAGCTGATTTTATAAAGTGTGTAGCTTTTGGAGTTAAGGCGGATATTATAAAGAAATATGTCCATAAAGGAGATCGTGTTGGTGTAAGTGGAAGGTTACAGATGGGAAGATATAAAATCAAAGATGAAACCAGAATAACTTACAGTGTTGTAGTTGAAGCGATAGAATTATTAAGCCCTAAAAATAAGGAAATAGCTCAAACTAATAATGATAGCTGGGACGATGAGGACTTTCCATTTTTATAGTGTTAGGAGGTAAAAAATGACATTTATAGGATTACTTAAATTACAAAGTGATTTAGAAATAATAATAGAATCAGAGCGGAATAACGGATTTACTCCACGAAAACGAGATACTAAAGATATAATCTTAGGACTTGATGACGAACTTCAGGAATGGCTTAAGGAAGTTCCAGAGGCTTTAAATTTTAAGAATTGGAAGGAGAAAGAGTATTCATATGATGATGAGGTAAAAGAATTTGCTGACATATTATTTTTTATACTCCAGCTATTTAATAAATTTAACATGACACCAGTTAATGATTTACTTGAATTATGGAGACGCCAGGATGCAGTACTATATCAGGAAGTCGATTACTTAAAAAAAGAAGATAAATACAAATTGATAATGGAACTTGTTTTCCAATTGAAGAAGACATTGTATGCTCCTATAAATGATAGATTTAAGTATTTAATGGAGATATTAAGACTTTACATGTTAATAGCTGAGTATAGGGGATTTAGTTGTGAATTAATTGTCAGTACTTACCTATCGAACTGGCGAAATAATACAGGCCGAATTGATGGGGATTGGAGCTTGAAGGGAGAGAATAATGGAATCAAAAATCTTAAATAAATCAGAACTGAAAAAATTATATACTTTAGTCGATATTGCTGAGAATAGAAAAGCCGTAGACACTGTCAGAGCAGCAGGAAATATAGTTTTAGGATATAAAGGAATGTACACAAGTGATGGTTACAGACTGGCATGGTATCATGGTTTTTACTTCGATACTGATATAAGTATTCATTATAGAATAGTAAAAGCAATTAAAGTGATAAATCCTGAGTGGATTAAGATTACAGTAGATAAAGATATAACAATTGAACTAATGAAAGAAAATAGTATTTTTACAACTATAAAAACATCTATAGACTGCCCGGTATTAAAGTTGGATTAGCTGGAGAAAGCAAAAGCAAATTATACAGACTATATGGATATCCAACCGGACGGATTCATAAAGGTACTAAAAGAATTTTCAAAAGTGTCCGGCATAGTTAGATTATGTGTAGACAGATCAGGAGGAGCACTGGAGGCTGTGAATGATGAAAACACTAAAATAATTGAAGGACCAGTTGAAGTCTTATGTGCATCGACACGGCCACTTAAGATTTCATTCACAAATAAATATATACTCAAGTACATGGAACGAGTAAAAAAATGTAGAAATATAAGATTGTACTTCACTACATCGAGCCAATTTGTATATGCAGAAGAAAATCAATCTGATGGTATATATGAATTTGTACTAATGCCTGCAGCACCATTATGTGATTAAGGAGGACATAAAAAATATGGTAAATAATAGACTGCTGAAACTAGCACTAGCTACTAACAGATTCAGCAAGAGCTGGAAAACTATTGAAATGAGCTGGGCAAGTTTTGTGGATAGAATAAGCAAACCTATAGTTACAGAAGAAACAATTACAACTTATATGCGTCTTTCTAAAAAAGACCAGGACAATCTGAAAGATGTGGGCGGATTTGTCGGGGGTAACTTATCAGGCCCTAACAGAATTAAAGAAGCCGTACACTCAAGAAGCTTAATAACTTTAGATATGGATAATATGTGTCTGGGAGATGATACTGCAGTCCTGAAAACTTTAAATGCACTAGGTTGTGGATATGCAGTCTATAGTACTAGAAAGCACAGCAAAATTAAGCCAAGATTGAGAGTAATACTTCCATTGGCTTATGATGTTACTCCAGATGAGTATGAGCCAATAGCAAGAAAAATTGCTGAAATAATAGGAATAAAGTATTGTGACCCAACTACTTTCCAAGCGGATCGGTTAATGTATTGGCCGAGCCATTCCAAAGACTCTGATTATGTTTTTACTTACGAAGATAAGCCTATGGTAGATGGTAAGGGTATTTTAAAAATGTACGCAGATTGGAAAGATATAACTTCTTGGTCAGTAATTCCTGGATGTGAAAAGCTTTACGAGAATATGCTGAAAAAACAAGAGAATCCAACTGAAAAATCCGGATTGATTGGAGCATTTTGCCGAAGATACGACATAAGAGAGACTATAGCTGAATTCCTACCTGATGCGTATACAGAAACTGATATACCTGACAGACTAACTTATTCAGGTGGATCCACATCAGCTGGAGCTGTAATCTATGGTGACGGTTTATTTTTATACTCTCATCACGCAACGGATCCATGCTCACAGAAGTTAGTTAACTCTTTTGATTTATTAAGGCTGCACAAATTTGGACATCTTGATGAGGAAGCAGATCCGAATACTCCAGTTAATCGTTTGCCAAGCTGGAAGGCTACCATGGACTTCATAAGAAAGAATACAAATGTGGCAGATGACTTATTAGTTGAGAATATAAAAACAGCGCAAGAGGAATTTGCTGAGAGTATGGAGTTTATAAACGGCGGGATTGATACAGCTGAAGTGGTACAAGAAGGAGAGGTTGTACACGATACTGAATGGATGAAACAGTTAGATGCTGGAGCTGATGGAACAGTTGCTCCTACACTTCCTAATTTATTAATCATATTGGCAAACTCTCCTGAATTAAAGGGTAAAATATTCACCGATACCTTCTCCAATAGAATGATGGTTGAAGGTGCATTACCTTGGGATAATAACACCGAAGAGAGATTATGGACAGATACTGATGATGCTGGTATA
Source organism: Fusobacterium sp. DD2 (assembly GCF_018205345.1). Taxonomy (NCBI): domain Bacteria; kingdom Fusobacteriati; phylum Fusobacteriota; class Fusobacteriia; order Fusobacteriales; family Fusobacteriaceae; genus Fusobacterium; species Fusobacterium sp. DD2. Next base: position 24,559 of record NZ_JADRHM010000012.1, on the reverse strand, counting down.
CGTTGGTATCTTGAAAAGATTTTTGATATAACAGGAAAAAGCAAAATCGAGGACGCAGTAAATCTTACAGCTAAGAACAACGCAAGAAACTCTGTGGAGGAGTATCTGAAATCACTTGCGTGGGACGGAGTTGAAAGACTTCCAACTATGTTTGTGGATTATTTAGGATGTGCAGATAATGCTTATACCCGTGAAGTTGCTGAGAAAACAATGATTGCAGCTGTAAAAAGAGCTGTATCAAATAAGAGTATCAAGTGGGATACCATGCCCGTAGTAATAGGACCTCAGGGTAAAGGTAAATCAACATTCTTACGGAAACTTGGTGGAAACTGGTACAATGATTCGTTGGTAACCTTTGAGGGTAAAGAAGCATGTGAGATTATCCAAGGGAGTTGGATCGTAGAGGTTGGAGAACTAACAGGATTGAGGAAGTCAGAGAAGAACGCGGCTAAACAGTTTTTAAGTAGGCAGGAAGATATATTCCGTGAAGCTTACGGAAGACGTACTAATATATATCCAAGAAGATGTGTATTCATCGGGACTTCGAACGATGCTGAATTTTTAAATGATGAATCTGGAGGAAGACGTTTTTGGCCGATTGATGCATTTACTGGTAAAACTAAAAAATCTATATTTGATGACCTGGATGACGAAGTAGAACAGTTGTGGGCTGAGGCATATAATAAGGCATTGGATAATGATATAAGTCTATTATTAGGAGAAGAGGCAAGTGAATTAGCTAGAATAGAACAGGAAGAACATAAAGAAGGTAATATGAAAAAAGGTTTAATCCTGGATTATCTGGATAAGAAACTTCCAGAGAATTGGTACAAGCTGGACCTGTATACAAGGAGGCTAATACTTGATGAATATGACGAGCGTGTTCAGGATACCTGGGTGGAACGTGATAGGGTATGCGTAGCTGAGATATGGGAAGAAGCTTTAAAAAATGATAAGAGATTCATAAAACCTATGGACAGTCGTGAGATTACTGCCATCATGTCTAACCTAAAGGACTGGGAGCGCATAAAAAGCACAGCTAGATTTGGAAGTTATGGCATACAAAAAGGATTTAAAAAGTGCAAACCGGACGTGTAAATTTGTAAACCAAGCAAATGTAAACCCTTTTCTCCAGTTTACGCACTAGTTTATAAATTAGTTTATACATGTAAGTATCAATTATAGCAGTCTTAAATTAATTTGTATACTATGTAAACTAATATGTATATAGAGTATAAATATAGATATAATAGGGGAATATATAGTAATACCTATACGCCTAATACGCCTGTATATAGATATATATAGAGAGGGTTTATATTTACAAGGGCGAAGGAGGACCTAATGAGAATTTCAGAAAAGCAGATAGAAGATTACTTGAAAAAAAAGGTAAAGGACTCGGGAGGCCTGTGCATAAAATGGACCAGTCCGGGAACAGCTGGAGTACCTGATAGGATAGTAATTTTAAATAAAAAAGTCAGATTTGTGGAGTTGAAAGCACCAGATAAGAGGAATAATCTTTCAAAACTTCAGAAAGCTGTTATTAATAAAATAAGAAAATGCGGAGTGGATGTGTATATTTTGGCAACTTATGAAGAGATAGACAACTTTATTGAAACCTTGGCAGGTGATGTAATTGGAATTTAAACCACATAACTATCAGAAATATTGCATTGAGCGTATGATCCATGACGATAAGTTGGGGCTGCTACTTGATATGGGGCTGGGTAAAACTATTATTACACTTACAGCTGTACAGGATTTAATTTATAATCGTTTTGAAGTCAGTAAAGTTTTAGTTATAGCACCTAAAAAGGTGGCAGAGGCAACATGGTCAGATGAAGTAGAAAAATGGGACCATCTAAAATTATTAAGAACTTCATTAGTTCTTGGTAGCGAAAAGAAAAGGCTTGAAGCTTTATCAGTCAATGCAGATGTTTATATTATCAATCGTGAGAATGTAGTGTGGTTAGTGGAGCACTACAAGACTGAATGGCCCTTTGACATGGTAATTATGGACGAGTGGAGCAGCTTCAAGAATCCACGGGCTAAACGTTTTCGGGCATTGAAAGTCGTACGACCAAAAATAAAAAGAATAGTGGGATTGACAGGAACTCCCACGCCGAATGGACTCATGGATTTATGGGCACAGATGTATCTACTTGACCAAGGTGCGAGATTAGAAAAGACTATTTCAAGGTATCGGGAAAGATATTTTGTTCCAGGAAGACGTAACCAGATGGTAATTTTTAATTATGAACCAAAAACAGGAGCAGATGAAGCTATCAGAAGAAAAATATCAGATGTATGCATATCAATGAGCGCACAAGACTATTTGGAACTTCCTGATATAACTTACGAGAAGATTCCAGTAGTTTTAGACACCAAAGCACAAAAAGCATATGATGAACTTGAAAAAGAGATGGTGTTGGAGGTAGCAGATCAGGAAATAAATGTGGCCAATGCTGCAGCACTGTCTAATAAATTACAGCAATTAGCGAATGGTGCGTTGTACGATGACAATAAAAATATTGTTGATATACACAACTGTAAAATTGATAGATTTTTAGAACTTATGGAGGAGCTTAATGGCAAGCCGGCTTTAGTTTTCTATAATTTTAAACACGACCTTATAAAATTACAAAAGGCCTTGAAAAAGACAGACTTAAAAGTCAGATTATTGGAGTCGGTTCAAGACCAGCAGGATTGGAATAATAGAAAAATAGATGTACTACTTGCACATCCTGCCAGTGCAGCTTATGGGTTGAATCTCCAAGCTGGAGGAAATCACGTTGTTTGGTTTGGATTAAACTGGAGTCTTGAGTTATATCAGCAAGCCAATAAGAGATTACACAGACAAGGACAGCAGGAGAAAGTTATCATACATCATTTGGTAACTAAGAATACCAGGGACGATGATGTGATGGAGGCGCTGGAGTGTAAAGGAGATGTCCAGGAAGCACTGCTTAATAGTTTAAAAGTTAGAATAGATAAGTATAAAAAAGGGGGAAGATGCTGATGCATTTTAAATCGGTATATGAATACGACGTTGAAATCAGCAGTCTCATAGAAGCTGTAGAGGAGGTGAAGAGTACTCTGGATGGACTTAAAGCTATTCGGTATACTAAAGGACTGACAGGTGAAGGGCCTGTATCTACTGACAACGGACTGACTTCTAAGATTAAATGGATTATGGATCAGGAGGAGAAAATAAGTAATCTGATAAATGCCCGTATTAATCTGATGGAGAAAATAGAAAAATTACCTTCGCCAACTTGGAGAGCTATATGCAGATACAGATTAGTAAAAGGCTATACTTATGAAAGGATAGCTGAAGAAATGCAATGCAGTAGAATGGATGTATATAGAAAGTTTAAAAGAGCAGTGAAGGAGCTAAAAAAAGCAGAATAAAAAGTTTTGGGAAAAATGTTATTGTTTGTTACATTACATATAAGTATAATGATAGTATGGGCAGTGCGAGGGAAGACGTACTACCCATTCATAATAATCCTCCACTTTTATGTTTAAAGAATGTGAAGGGTATAATAAAAAGAGTCAGTTGCTAGGGGTAGTCGCTGACTCTTTTTATATACCTGGAGGGAAAAAGGTACTGTGAGAGGAACTAAAAAGCTTGCGGGTCTTGCGAGTCCCAAACAAGCGACCGATTTCAGAACAAAAAAATCCGAGTTCCGTTCCAAAGGAGGTGACCAGATGGAGATTAAAGAAGGGGTATTAATCAGGGGAGTAGAGTTGGCTAAAATTTTAGGCATAACAGACCGATATGTCAGACAGTTAGCACAGGAAGGAACATTTACAAAGAAAGGAAACAAGTATTATTTCCTGGAAAATGTTCAAGCTTATGTGGAGTATCAAAAATTGTCGAATAACGGAAATGGAGACCTGAAAGAACTCAAGCTTAAGAAGGAAACTGAAAAGCTTGATAAGGACATTGAACTTAAGAGCATAAAGATAGCAGAATTAAGAAATGAACTTCATGAAGCGGCCATAGTAGAAAAGGTTATGACTGGCATGCTGCTCAATCTGAAAGGAAAATTGCTTTCAATACCAAATAAGGTAGCTCCACTGGTTGTTGGATGTGAAAACTTGGGAGACATACAAAGTATAGTTATGAACAGTATAGAGGATGCATTGCTGGAATTAAGCGCATACTCTAAAGAAATGTTTATGAATACAAATTTGGTACTGGAGGATGATGAAGATGACGGAAAAGAAAAAAGCCGAAGTAACAAGACAGCTAAGTCTAAGCGGAGAAAAAAAGACCGTTGATTTGTTTGCTAAAATCTTTCAAGTTCTCAAGCCACCGCCAAAATTGACAATTGACACCTGGGCGGATCAGTATAGAATCCTTAGCTCAAAAAGTTCTGCTGAGCCAGGACGCTGGAGCACTGATAGGGTACCATACCAAAGGGAAGTAATGAGAGCTATATCCGACAAGAAAACTGAAAAAGTTGTAATGATGTACGGAGCACAGCTATCTAAAACAGATATACTGTTGAATGCCTTTGGATACTATACTGATTACGACCCGGCGCCAATTATGTTTTTACTGCCAACGCAAAGCATGGCAGAAGATTTTTCTAGTACAAGACTGGATGATATGATTCAAAGTACTCCACAACTTCGCGATAAAATTCAAAGCGATGATGGTAGAAATACAGTACTTCAGAAAGAATTTCCGGGCGGATATATAAAGTTGACCGGTTCAAATTCTGCAACTGAGTTATCAAGTAGACCAATCAGGATATTACTTGCAGATGAAATTGACAGATTTGTAGGAGATGTCCAGGGAGAAGGAGATCCGTTGAAATTAGCAATGGAAAGAACTAAAACCTTCTGGAATAAAAAAATAGTCGTTACGAGCACGCCTACAGTTAAGGGCGAAAGTCGTATTGAGATGGAGTACTTAAATTCAACTCAAGAGGAGTATTATGTTCCGTGCCCAAAATGCGGCGCATTACAAAAGCTACAATGGAAAAATATCATATTTGACCCAGTAGGGCATAAATGCGAAGAATGTATGGAAGTATCTAATGAGTATGAGTGGAAGAAAAATTTAAGATTTGGAGTTTGGCAGACAGAACTGGAGAATCTTCAGGACTATAGTATTAGAGGATTTCATATATCAGAGCTATACAGCCCATTTACTACATGGGATTCAATAATAAAGAAATTCAAGGAAGCAAAAGGAAATGTACAACTGATGAAGGTATTTACAAATACATCTTTGGGTGAAACCTGGGAAGAACGTACAGAGAAAATAAACTTTCTTGATGTTGCAAATAGAAGAGAAGAATATACTGCTGAAATACCAGACGGAGTTAAAGTACTTACAGCAGGAGTTGACGTACAGGATGACAGACTGGAGATTGAAGTAGTCGGTTGGGGTGAAGGAGAAGAAAGCTGGGGTGTCTATTATAAACAGTTCTTTGGATCACCAGCTTCGCAGGATGTGTGGAATCAACTTGCTAGATATTTGGATACTGAGTTTAAGTATGCAGATGGTGAAAAAATAAAAATTCTGTGCACATGTGTAGATACAGGTGGGCACTATACTCAGGAAGCTTATCAGTTTGTAAAACCAAGAGAGCTGTGGAGAGTATTTGGGATAAAGGGTCGTGGAGGTGATGGAGTGGCATTCATTTCAAGACCATCACGGACCAATAGGATGCGTATACCTTTATTTACAATTGGAGTAAATACTGGAAAGGAAACAATCATATCAAGATTGAAGCTTAATGAAGATAATCCTGCTTATATGCACTTCCCTAAAAATCCAGAACGTGGGTATGATGATGCATACTTTAAAGGATTGACATCAGAAGTAAAAACTACAGTTTGGCAAAAAGGAGTTAAAAAGACTGTATGGAAACTTATAGGAACTAAACGTAATGAACCATTAGACTTGAGAAACTATGCATACGCAGCATTAAAGATAGCAAATCCTGACTTAACACAGACTTATACAGTTGGGAAGATAGAGAATGCTGCAAAACCAGTGCAAAGACCACGAGTAAGGGTTATATCGAAAGGAGTGAAAATATAATGGCTAATCATACAGAAAAACAATGTCTTGAGATGATAGGACTATACAGAGAAGCAGAAATAAAAGTCTTATCAGGCCAAAGATATAGAATTGGAACTAGAGAACTTGAAAGAGCAGATTTAGCTGAGATTCAAAAAGGGAGAGCTTATTGGGAAAATGAGCTACTTAAAGTAAGAGGCAAAAGAAGAAGAGGAGCAAGAAGGGTAATACCTAGAGATTTATAAAAAGTATGGAGGTTAGTATGGACAGTAAAAAATTTATTGAGTTAAGTAAAAAAGAAATAGTTGATTATTTTAACAGCAGAGTAGAGAAAACAGATAATAAGAAATTAACTATGGATGATGTTTTCGTGGTATGGAGCTGCAAAGTACTGCAGAATAACAAGGCACTACTATCTACTACAGTAAGCGATGGGATGTACTACGAAGTGACTCTGAATGGAGATAAACAAGAACTTTATTTAGATGCCTATAAAAAATGGGAAAATGTGTGCGTAAAGATATAATAGTGGAACCATACCAGTATAGGAGGTGAGAACATGACCAGTGAAAAAGTAAATGAGATATTAGGAATAAAGGACTCTTATAAAATGCCGGATACTCTGTTAAGTAAATTATTAAGTGAGGAAAAGGAAACACTTCTTAATAAATTCATGGAGTTGGGAGAACCACTTGACCATGATTGGTTTACTGAATACTATCAGTCGGAGCATTCTGATAGAGACCGACTAAAACAGGATTTTACACCAGATTGTGTCTGTGAAATTGTATCAAGGCTTACGGATCAGCAGGGATTGACTGGCGATATTTGTGCTGGTACTGGAGGTCTGACGTTGAAGCAATGGCAAAAAGGAGCTGATAATTTCTATTGTCTTGAATATTCGGGTCGTGCAATTCCTATTCTCCTATTTAATATGTGTATAAGAAATACCAACGCAATTATAATACACGGGGACGCCTTAACAAGAGAGGTTTTTAATTGCTATAAGTTAACTAAAACTGATAAATATAGTGACATTGAAGTTCTTACAGAAGTTCCAGAGATGAAGATGGATACTATAATATCTAATCCACCGTATTCGTTAAAATGGGATGCTGCTAAGGAAAGACAGGAAGAAAATAGGTTTAAAGACTATGGACTAGCTCCAAAGAGTAAAGCTGACTATGCATTTCTGTTAGATTCGTTGGATAGATTAGAAGAAACCGGGACACTGGTCGCAATATTACCACACGGAGTATTATTTCGTGGTGGAACAGAAGAGAAAATCAGAACTAGGTTAATTCAAAATAATCTAATAGACACCATAATAGGACTACCGGACAAGTTATTTTTAAACACTGGAATACCAGTTTTAATAATGATTCTAAAAAAGAATCGAACAAGGAAAGACATACTATTTGTGGATTGTTCTAAGGACTATGAAAAAGACGGTGCTACTAATTTTATGACTGATATCCATATCAATAGACTCATAGAATCAGTGGAACAAAGAAAGTTTATTGATAAGTATGCAGCTGTATGCCTGATTAATGAAGTTGAAAGAAATGATTATAACTTAAATATTCCCCGATATGTGGATACTTTTGAGCCTGAAGTTCTACCTTATACACTTGAAGAAGCTATAGAAGGACTGGCTGTATTAGATAAAGAGATTCTTGATACCGAAATAGAGTTAGTAAATATGATGAAAGATTTAACAGCTGGAACAGTAGAAAAAAGACGGGAAATAGAAACAGTAACAAATCAGATGGAGGAATTAGTGGAAAATGGAAAAGATAAACTTGAACAAATGCAGTTGGAAATCAATACTTGATATTGGCGATGTGGAAAGAGCTATTAAAGGCAAGACATACCCCGCAAAGAGCATACTTATACCACTATCAGCGATGATAAGTACACCTATGGAAATACTTGAAAATTCAGGAGAGGTCGAAACTAAGTATGCAGTATTAGTTGTTGCGGAGGATCATAATCCTAAATACATATTTACAAGTATGGAACGTGATTGGAATAGATTTATAACTAAATATGCGACTACGATAAACCTGCAATTTGACGCATTAAAAAATTTTATAATTCCAGTCCATGATAAGCCAACTCAAGATTATATAGCTTACAGAATAAATTTAATAGATACAGCACTGGAGAAGGAAAAAAAACTAATAGAGAGGACAACTATTGTGAAAAAGCATTTACTAAATGATATGTTTGTATCATAAAGGAGGAGGTGAGAAATAAGATTGAAGTTATTAGAAAAAGCAATCGTGCAGATAAGTCCCAGCTGGGCTTTAAAAAGGCAACTTGCTCGACAACATTTAGCTGTATTAAACACCGGGTATAGTAACCATGGGGCTTCAACAACTAAAAGTTCTATGCTCGGGTGGTTAAGCCGTGGTGGTGGAGTTAAAAACGACATATACAAGAATAGAGATAGGCTTGTGGAACGTTCCAGGGACTTATACATGGGAGCACCAACTGCAACTGGAGTAATTAAAACGATTGTATCAAATACAGTTGGGAGTGGATTACGTCTTAAGTCCGCTATTGATTATGAATTATTAGGGCTCGACGAAAACACAGCAGAAGAGATAGAAACACAAATTGAAAGAGAATTTAGACTATGGTCAGAGAGTAAAATTGACCAAAATGGATTGCTAGATTTTTATCAAGTGCAGGATCTTGTATTTTTAACTGTGTTACTTAGTGGAGAATGCTTTATTAAACTTAATTATTTTGAAACACCTCGGAATCCATATCATTTGAAGTTACTAGTGATAGAACCTGATAGGGTTTTAACTCCAAATGATAAGACTAACGACAAGAGTGTTATTTGTGGAGTTCAGCTTGATAAAAAAACTAATTGGATAACTGGATACTACGTTGCTAAAGAACATCCATTGGATACTTATAGCGGCTCGACTGATACTGTGTATGTACCAGTCTATGGAAAATCTAATCAACGTAATATTATACATTTGATTAATCCGGAACGACCTGAGCAGCTTAGAGGAGTTCCACTGCTTTCACCTGTTATCGAGGCACTTAAGCAACTTGATAGATATACAGATGCCGAGTTAATGGCAGCAGTTATTTCAGGAATGTATGCGGTATTTATAGAATCCGATAAAGACAATGTAACACCAGCAGACATAGGAGAGCAATCTATAGTTAGTCCAGAAGAGTCTGTTGTCTCATCATCATATGATGACGATGATACAGGAGCACTGGATATAGAAATGACTCCAGGAATGATAGTAGGGTTTAGACCAGGAGAAAGAGCTAATCCAAATAACCCAGGAAGACCTAATGCTCAGTTTGACCCATTTGTAACTGCAATATTACGCCAGATAGGGGCAGCATTGGAAGTACCTTATGAGCTTCTTGTGAAACATTTCAGTGCAAGTTACTCAGCATCTCGAGCAGCCTTGCTGGAGGCATGGAAGATGTTTAGGAAACGCCGTGACTGGTTTGCATCCAATTTTACACAATTGATATACCAGGAGTGGCTAAGAGAAGCAGTTTTAAGGGGTAGAATTGAATTATATAATTTTGGAACTGATCCTTTATATGATAAGGCTTGGAGTACAGCCCAATGGAATGGCCCAAGTCAAGGACAAATAGATCCACTCAAGGAAGCTAAAGCAAGTGCGTTGAAAATTCAGGAAGGACTATCCACACGTTCACGGGAATCTGTTGAATTGAACGGTGGAGATTTTGAGCAGAATGTAAGAATATTAGCAAAGGAACAAAAAATATTAAAAGAAAAAGGAGTGACGTTAGGAAATGCCAAAAATGATGAATCAGAAGAAAAAGTTCTGGAACCTAGTGAAGAATGAAGACGGGAAAACCGCTGAAATGACACTGTATGGTTCTATTGGTAGTGATGACTTTTGGGATGATATTACAGACAAAAAGTTTAAATCAGATATTGAGGGGCTTGGAGATGTGGAAGAGATTAATCTGCACATCAATAGTCCAGGAGGAAATGCATTTGCAGCTGTGGCAATAGCTAATACTTTAAAATCACATAAGGCGAATGTTACTGCTTATATTGATGGACTAGCTGCAAGTGCTGCAACAATAATTACTTCAGCTTGTGATAATGTAAAAATGCCTAAAAATGCTTTATTTATGATACACAACCCTTGGATTTTTGCTGCTGGAAGTTCTCAGGACTTACAAAAAGCAGCAGACATGCTTGATAAAGTGAAAGAGTGTATAGTGGCAACCTACACAAAGAAAACAGGAAAAACTAAGGACGAGTTATCACAGCTGATGGATGAAGAAACGTGGATGACAGCGGTTGAAGCTAAAAACAATGGATTTGTGGATGAAATACTTGAGTCTGATGAGGATATAAAGAATGTAAGTAATTATTTAATTGTAAATAATATGGCATTTGATTTGAGTAAATTTGATAATTATAAACCAGAGGAGCCGGCACCGGCGCCAACACAATCACAAACAGATACTATTACAGTAGATATGCTGAAAGATAAATATAAAGATGTGTACGAAGCTGTTAAGAATGAAGGTGTTCAAGCAGAAAGAAATAGATTAAAGGCTATCGATGAAATTAATATAAAAAATCATGCAGACTTAGTGTTTGACGCGAAATACAACAGTATACAAACTATTGAATCGCTATCAGTAGAGCTGGTTAAACTTCAACAGAAAGAGAATGAAGAAAAAGCAAAAATGTTAGGAGACGATAATTTAAACTTTGGAATGAAAGACCCAAAGAATGAAAATTCGCAAGTCAATGCAATTGTGGCATTTATGAATAAAAAATTAAAGGAGGTCAAATAGTATGGCATTTGTAGAAAAAGGGAATGTATATGAGTATGACCAGTTATTGTCTGGTACTGGTCATAAGGTAATGGAATTAGCAATTAGTAACAAAAAAGTTGAAAGAGGGCAGGTAGTTACTGCAGACGGTTCTATGACTACTGACGCATCTGACGCATTTGGCGTAGTTTTAGAAACTGTTGACGCTTCATCTGGAACTGGAAAAACTACTGTAGTAGTAGCTGGAGAAGTTATAGCAGAGGGGCTAAAAGTTACAGGGGGCACAATTGACGCAACAGTGATACAAAATCTTAGAAAAATTGGAATTTATGTTAAAAAATTAGGAGGTAGATATTAATGCCAGCAGTAATTGAATTTTTAGGAGTTTATGATCAACAGGTTATTAAACCTACGAGCTTTATAAAAGATATGTTTTTCGCTACACACAAGGCTCACGAGAAACAAAAATTTGAAATTGAATACAAAAAAGGTGGGCAATTAGTTGCACCATTCGTATCTGAGCTTATTCCGGGTACTGAAATGATAAAAAGAAGTTATGAAAGCAGATACTACAAGGCGCCAAAGGTTGCACCAAAAAGAACATTTACAGGACACGAACTATTCTTTGATAAGATCCCAGGGGAAACTATTTATGGTGGATATTCTCCAGAAGAGAAAAAAGCAAAGTTATTAGGAGAATCATACGCTGAGTTTGAAGACCAAATTACAAGAAGAGAAGAACTGATGTGTATAGACGTGCTATATACTGGAAAAGTAGTAGTAAAAGGTGAAGGCGTAGAAGATGAAATCAATTATGGAAAAATTAAAGAAGTGTCAGTTACAAATAAATGGAACACTGATAAAGCTACTATTGCAGCTGATATTTCATCAACAATAAGTGAAATAGGAGAAACTACAGGACAAAAAGTAGAACTGATAGTTATGGATCCGGTGGCGGCTAGATTATTCGCAGACAATGAAAAAATACAAAAGCTATTAGATATTAGAAATTTTGAAGCTGGAAAAATAGCACCAAAAGACCTTCCAGCTGGAGCAACTTATGTTGGTGCATTAGCTCCACATAATATCCCAATATACTCATACCAAACACAAGTACAGATATTAAATGAAGACGGAAAAACATATAAAGTTGAGAAAAAAATACCAGAAGGTTCAGTATTATTTGCGCCATCAAAGAATGTACTGCACTACGGAGCAGCTGTCGACGTTACAAAAGGAATTATTCAAGCTGAAAGAGTACCATTTGAAGATACTGATTCAAAAGCTAATACAGTTGAAGTAAGAACAGAATCAAGACCGCTACCTGTTCCGTTTGATATTGACGCAATCAGAGTATTAAAAGTTAAATAGGAGGGAGATAAATGGAGTATAAAGTTCTTAAGCCAATACTATATGCTGGTAAGATATATAATCCAGGAGAGAAAGTAGAAATCCTGGAGAGCAAAATAGCAGAAGAGAGTATAGGCAAGAATCTTATAGAAATAGAAAAGATTCCAGTAGTTCCAACAGTAGATGAAATTGCAGCACCTGCAGAGGAGAAGAAAGAGGAGATTACTGAAGATGGGACTACCAAAGGAAAAAGTAACGGTAACGGTAAAGGTGGAAAAAGATAATTAAGGGGTGCACTATGGATTTTAAAAAAATTTTACAAAGTGACATAGATGCTGTCTTTATAAATGAATTAGAATTTGCTGATGATCATATTGTAGGGGATAAAATTACAAAGTGCGTATTGGATGAAGAGAGATTTCAGACTAAACAGAATAATCGTATTAATTCATTAACAGATGAAGGTGTTTACCTGGAGGGACTTACTATGTTTATAGCAAGTTCCTTTTTTAATTGTCTTCCGCATGCTGGTGAAATTATTTTACTGGATAATAAAAAATATACTGTAATTTCTTGTAAATCAGATATGGGCATAGCTGAAATAGATTTAGTTAATTATTCGGAGGTGTAAGTGTAATGGTTAAGCTGGAGATGGATGTTACAACACTTGAAAAAACCGCAGAAGCAATGGATTTAACAACTAAAGAAGTTAGGAAGTGTATTTCAAGGGCGTTAAATAGGACATTAACATCAACCAGAGCGGAGCAGATTAGACAAACTAGAGAAAATTATACCATTAGCGCCACTAAGCTTCGGAATTCTATAAATCTATTTACATCCAATAGCAATAATTTAAAAGCTAAGTTAATCAGTTCCGGGAGGCCGATAGGTCTTGATCATTTCAAATTATCTCCAAAAAAAAGACTTAAAAGGCCTAGAACACTAATGATTGAAGTAAAAAAGGGGGAGTTGAAATCACTTCCCCATAGCTTTATAGCTTATAAAGACGGCAAACTGGGTGCATTTTCAAGAACTGGAAGGTTTAAAACAATTCCAGGAAAAAAAGGAAGTATACAACGGGAGATAATTAGAAGATTATATTCAGCTTCAGAGCCTCAGATGTTAGGAAATACTAATATAATTAATTATTTACAAGGGTATGCAGATGAAAAATTCACTGAGAGACTGGAGCATGAATTGGATAGGGTGATTAAATGATATCGGATGTTGAAAAGAGTCTATTTCAATTTTTAAAAGGTATATTGACTGATAAAGGTGTGAATGTGTATAGAGGAGTACTGCCAGATAATAATCATCTGGATAGAGAAAATGGAAAGAAAACAAATGAGTATTTTCCTTTTGTCCTGATTAGAATATCACACTTTGAACAGTCTAGGAGTGGTATAGACGTATACGATGCTTTTGCAGATATAGAACTTTGGATTGGTACAAAAGAACAAGACTATTTAGAGCATTTAGAGCTGGGAGATTACTTAAGGGGTAAGTTCCTGGAGACAAGTACTATTGATGGAAAGTATGCTGTTAAGCAAGAGATACCTTTTTCTGTTGACTTCTATGCAGATGATAAAGAGCCTTTTTATTTCTCGACTGCTAGATTTAGAGTATCGTGCCCAGCTACTCAGTCAGAAATAATAAATAAAGAATTGAATAGATTAATAGGACGGTGAGAGATGAATGAAAGCATATATTTATGTTGGTAAGAATTTAATATTGCCCGAATTTATGTTAGTCAGAGGAGTAGTGTACAAAGGAATAAAAATAGATAATCTTATTAGTAAGTATCCGTTACTAACAAGGATATTGATTCCAGTAGAAGAGTATAAATTCTCAGACATAGCAGAAAATAAGGCATTTTATGATGAGATAGTAAATGAAATAGGAGGTATAAAAAATGTATAAACATGGTACATATCAAGTTGAAGGCGCTACTCCGTTACAGCTACCTGTTGTACTTGATTACGGACACTTTATAGTAGGGATGGCACCAATTAATCAAGTAAAAAAGGAAAATAGAAAGATTAATGATGTAGTTAGAGTAGGGACATATAAAGAAGCATTAGAGTATTTTGGAAATACACATGATATGGATTTCTCGATATCTCAAGCGATAAAATGTTTCTTTGAATTGTATGCAGTGGCTCCACTTTATATTGTAAATATTTTGGATCCAGAAAAACATAAAGGAGAAAAGAAAACATTATCAGCGCAGAATCTCGTAAGAGGTAAGATAGTTATTCCATCTCAGAAAGTTATTCCAGAAACAGTAGTTGTACAAAAGACATCAGGAAAACAAACAGTGTCAGATGTTCAAATGCAATTCACGTCGGAAGGGCTTGAATTAAGTGTCAAACTGGATGAACAAGGGACAGTAGATATAGAATATTACGAAGTAGATTTATCAAAAGTTAAGAAATCAGACGCAATAGGTGGATATGATGCCGACAGTATGAAGAGAACAGGGCTTGAGCTAGTTAATGAAGTATTTTTAAAATATTCAGAGCTTCCAGCATTTATTGATATTCCTGACTTCTCAGGTGAAAGCGATGTAGCAGCAATCATGGAAACCAAAGCTAAAACACTTAATGGTGGAATGTTTGAATCAATGGCACTTATTAATGCCGATATAACTAAAAAATACGATGAGTTATCGGAGTGGAAAGATACTAATAATATCATAGGGAATGACCAGATAATTCTATACGGGGGAATTAAATTAGCTGGGGAAGTATATCACCAGTCAATTCATTATGCGGCTTTATCATTGAAGGTAGACGGGGAAAATAATGGAGTACCTAGTCAAGGGCCTTCAAATTATTCATACAAAATGGACGCATTTGTATGGAAAAAAGGAAAAGAGTATGAAGAAGTTAGACTTGATAAAGAGCAGCAGGCGAACTTTTTAAATAAAAATGGAGTCGTAACTGCGATTAATTTCAAGGGATGGAGATGCTGGGGTTCAGAGACAGCTAAAAATCCATTAGCTACGGATCCAAAAGATAAGTATATCTATGGAAGAAGAATGTTTAAATACATAGGAAATGAATTAGTTCTTTCTTACTTCAATAATGTAGATAAAAAATTCACTTTAAAATTAGCTGAAACAATGGAGAAGTCTATGAACTTAAGACTTAATGCCTTAGTGGCATCTGATAACTTATTATCAGGAAAAGTTGCATTCTATGCAGATGATAATAGTTTAATTGATATTATAAATGGCGATATAACTTGGACAATTCAATTAGGAATTATTCCAGGAGCTAAATCAATCACATTTAAAAAGGTTTACGATGTGGAAGCACTTATGGCCTTTGCAAACAGCTTAGCAGCTTAATAAGGAGGGATAGTAAATGGCAAAAGATAAAATACCAGCGGCATTAGTTGACGCTGAAGTATATTTGAATGGGTCAAATTCTCTAGCAGGAGTAGCAGAAGTGGAATTACCCGTTGTGGAAATGGTAACTGTAAATATTGAGCAGATGGGAATGACTGCTGAATTAGAAGCGCCACTCATGGGGCATTATAAAAAGTTGGATGCTAAGATAAAAATGGACAGTATAGATGATTCAATGGAGTCAATTGATACTACTAAAGCAATTCTAGTAGAATGCAAGGGTGGAGCTCAGGCAATGGATAAAGCTTCGCAAGGTCCTAAATTATACGGAATTGACGCAACTATTAAAGGACTGATAAAAAAGATGGAAGGGCCAAAGCTAAAGCCTACTGGAAAACTAGAAACAACAATTGAAATGGCTGTAAGTTACTACAAATTAACAATTGGAAATAAGACAATAATTGAAATAGATGTACTAAATAATAAATCTACGGCATTAGGTACAAAGAATGATGAACTTAGAAGATTAATGGGATTATAGCATTTATAGAGGAGGAGTAAAATATGATAATAAAATTGACTCAAAAGTATAATTTAGGTGGAAAAGAATTCGAGGAATTTAATTTGGATCTGGATCAGCTTACAGGTAAGGATTTAGTTCAGTGTGAAAAAGAGTTTAAACTTAGAAACAGGGAAACTGCTGCTGTGAAAGAGTTGGAAGATACTTGGGCAGTTACAGTTGCAGCCTTTGCATTAGGTGTAAAGTATGGAGATTTACTAACTTTAAAAGCAGAAGACTATTTACAAGTGGTTGGTAAAACACGTCTTTTTTTGAGCAAAGGTTGGGCAGACCAGAAACCGAAAACAAATTCTGGAACAGAAGTTACTGGAGCATAGTATACCAGGATTTGATAGTTGATTTAACACAAGTATTAAATCACTTCAAGCTGAATATAGGCTGCAATGATTTACAGGAATGCAGCCTGTACGAGCTTGATTATTGGGTAGATAGAGCTCAAACCTTAGTTCAGGAAGAGCAGGAGCGAATAAAAAATAAATAGGGAGGTGAGTTGATGGCTAAACAGATGGATTTGCAATGGATTATGGGAGTTGCTGGAGTTGCTGAGGTAGTAGATAGCTTTAAAAAAGTAAGTAGTACAACTAAAGATATGGCTGAGCAAAATAAGGTTTTATCAAAGACGCAGAAAAAACTTGAGAATTTAGACAAAGTAAAGAAGAATTATGAAGGGCTAAATAAGGAGTATCTTAATGCTTGTAGCAATCTGAAAAAGTTAAAGACTGAGTACGAAAGAACAGGCGGACAGAACGCCCAATTTGCTAAGCATGTAAAGGACGCAGAAAAGTATGTTGATAGATTAAATAAACAGAAAGAACGTCAAAGACACGTGTTTGAAGCTGCACGTTCAGCATTAGAGAAAGAAGGATATACTCTTGAAAATTACAAGAGTAAACTAGCTGATGTAAATAAGCAACTGGCAAAACAACAGGAATATGAAAAAACATTGACGAGAATAAAGAAAAACAATGATTTGGCTAAACAATTTTCAGATAAAGGTGGTAAGCAAATAGCCCGAGGTCTTAAAATTGGAGCAACTCTCCTTATACCTGTCAAACTTTATGCGGATCTGGAAGAGTCCCAAGCAGACTTGAAAAAAATGATTGATTTTAAAGATAAGGCCGAAGAGGAAGCCTATTTTGCTCAAATCAGAAAGCTATCAGAGAATTCGCCTCTTAAGCAAACAGAAGTTTATGAGATAGCCGGAGCTGCAGCACAATCCGGTGTGGCTAAGGAGGATATAGTGGCCTTTACTGAAAGAGCTATGAAATTAAAAGTGGCTTTTGATATGAGTACTGAAGCTGCTGGAGAATTTATAGCGAAGAGTAAAAATCAATTAGGTCTTACACAAAAACAAACATTTGCTTTTGCTGATGTAATTAACTATATGGCAGATAATACAGCTGCACATGCTGACCAGCTGGTAGAAATATCTAACCGGGTAGGAGGTCTAGCAAGGACACAAAATGTATCTAAAGAAGCAAACGTGGCATTTGGTGCTACATTACTGTCAATGGGTACAAGTGCAGAAGTAGCAAGTACTGGATTAAAACAATTGTATTTACAGCTTGGAAAGGGAGCCGATTCACAGAAAAAAGCAATCGCTTTCGAGTACTTAGGATTAAATCCAGATCAGGTACATAAGGATATGGCAAAAGACGCAGAAGGAACAATAATAAGAGTGCTTGAAAAAATTAATCAACTAAAGGCGGAAGATAAAGCAGCAGTGATTAATGATATATTTGGCGAGCAAGCAATCAACTCTGTAGCAACATTAGCTACAAACGTTGACAAGGTAAAGGAAAATCTTAAACTTGCAAAATCAGAGATGACAGAAGGCTCAGTAGATACTGAGTATGCTAATAGAATGAACACCCTTACAAACACTTTCAAGCAAGCATTTAACTCAATCTCTAATATATTAGCAGATATGGGTAAGAGCTTAGCTCCTGAGATAAAGGAAAGCTTGAAAAGTTTTACAGTTACACTTTCTAAGATTGCAAATTTTGTAAAGGAAAACCCTAAATTAACAATGGGCATAATGAAAGCAGTTGGAGCATTTGCACTATTTAGTATTACGGTAGGAGCTACCAATAAAATGATTGGTAATGTGATACCAATGTTCAGTTGGTTGAATAAAGGAATTGCAGCATTTAAACTTGGTGGTATTAGTAATGCCCTGCGTACTATGTTTCCATTATTATCTAAAACGTTTTCGTTCTTATTTGGTGGACTAATGAAGTTTGTAAAGATTATAAAAATAGTTGGGTTAGCCCTTAAAGCTGCATTTATAAGTAATCCTGTGGGACTAATGAAGTTTGTAAAGATTATAAAAATAGTTGGGTTAGCCCTTAAAGCTGCATTTATAAGTAATCCTGTGGGACTAATCATTCTAGCAGTAGTTGCTGCTATTGCTATTTTTGTAGTGTTGTATAAAAAAGTAGACTGGTTTAGAGCTGGAGTAATACGGATATTTAATGGCCTTAAACAGTATTTCACTGGAATCTGGAAAGTAATCAAAGGAGTATTTACTTTAAATTTTGGACTTATAAAAGAAGGCTTCGGAGATATGGTGGATGGATATGGTGATATATTTGGTGGCCTATTTGATATAATCTCAAATGTTTGGGATAGAATACTTGGGTTTTTAGAATCAATGTTTCCAGGTATAACCGAAAGAATTCAGTCTTTACTGGAGAGTATTAAGAAGATTTTTGGCGGCCTATTTGATTACTTCAGAGGATTTTGGGAAATAGTAATAGGAATATTTACTGGAAACTTTGAACTTGTAAAGAAAGGGTTTGAGGACTTAATAGGTGGCATAAAGAAGATGTTTGACGGCTTAGTAGACATAGTTACAGGGGTATGGAATAAAATAACTGGACTATTTGATGATACTGACGAAAAGACGGAGCAGTTAAAGAATGCCGCAGAGAATGTAAAAACTACAGTCCCAGCGGAAGAATTTAAAAATTTAGCTACTTCAAGAAGTATCAGTATTGCTGGAAGTAATAGAAATATTTTACCGGGACCAGCTGACACTATGAAAGGAACAAAACTGGCTGTTACAGCTGCTAAATTAAATACTCAAGTTGCATCTTCTCCAACAAATATAGTATCCAAGGATAACAATCAGTTCACTATAAATATAACTGCTAACGGAGGAGATCCTAATGATATAGCTAATGCTGTTAAAAAAGCAATAGCTGAAATGGAGAATAAAAAGAAAAGGACGGCGATTATTTGATGAAAGTTAAAGTATACACAACTATAAGCGGCGATACCTGGGATTTAATCAGTTACAAGGTGTATGGCTCAGAAAAATATTTCACTAATCTTATCCGTGCTAATCCTGCACTGATAGGAATAGCAATATTTGACTCGGGAATTTCGATAATAGTTCCAGATATCCCGTTAGAAACATATCAGTCAGATACATTGCCACCATGGAAGAGGTGATTTGATGGGCTAGCTAGGAATATAAGAATTATAGTTTATTATGCTGGAGTGGATATAACTACTGAAATTCAAAATTCAATATCATCTCTTTCCTATACGGATAATTCCAGAAATGCAATTGATGATTTAACTCTCGAGCTTGAGAATTTTGACGGAAGATGGTTGGGGCCTTGGTATCCTGATGAAAATGCAAGGCTGTTAGTAGGATTATTACAAATTGATAATGGAGTGCCTAAGTTTTTAGATTTAGGCACTTTTTATGTTGATGAACCTACATTTTCTCCTAATCAATTAAGTTTAAAATGCTTAGCGCTACCGTTAGACCAGAACATCAGGCAACAGGAAAACAGTTCTTCCTGGGAGAAAATAACATTGAATGAATTAGTTGCTCAACTGGCGATAAAACATCAATTGAATGTGGAGTTTTATGCTGATGATATATATTTTGAACGACTAGACCAGGATAGAGAAACAGATATAGGATTTTTAAAACGTATATTAGATGAAAATGGGCTTAATTTAAAAATAGCTAATGATTCATTGATAATATTTGACGATGAGAAACAATATAATAATGGCGCTGAAAAAGAAGTTACAGCTGTATTTACGATGAATGATTACAGAATTAGGGACTATACACTTAGAAAAAAGAATAGAGATATATATGATCGTGTTGAAGTAAGCTATTATGATGCAGATAAAAAGCAGCATATTGTTGAGGTAATAACCAAAGAAGAATTACAGGAGCGGAATGAGGTGACTGTACAATGAGTGATGGAGGATATCTAGATTATAAGAAAAAGTATGCTGAAAAATCTAAGAAAGACAGAACTAAGAAAGATAGAACTAAAAAAATAAAGACAAAAGGAAAAAGTAGCGCAAGAAAAGTAGCTACAAAAGCATTAAGAGAAAGTTTAAAACAGGAATATACAATTAATCTAACAGTTGATGGAGATACTAAATATTGTGCTGGCTGCATAATAGAATTAGATAGCACATGGGGTAAATTTGCAGGTAAATACGAGATTAACAGGGTCGTACACACTGTGGATGGTGATTATGTATGCGATATAGAGGCTTACAGATTAAATGCCCTAGAAAGAGCAAAACAAAGGGTTATTAATGATGAAAAGGAAAAACTTAAGAATAAAGAAACTGATAAAAAATTAGAGTCTGAAAAAACTGGAGGTGTAAAAGGAAATGGTGGATATCTTGAAGCAAGGCGAAATAAACTCGGTGGACGTGAAAGCGGGGAAGGCGAGAGTGATATTTCCTGATAGGGACTATAAAATATCAGGATGGTTGAATATATTAGTCCCTTTTTCAGAGTCACACAAGGATAATTATGCATTGAAAGTGGGACAGACAGTAGTGGTTTTACAGCTTCCAGATATGTTGGAAGAAGGATACATTTTAGGCTGTCCAATGCGAGCGTCTGATATATCAGATAGTGAGGTAAGAAGAACATTTTCTGATGGAGGACTATACAAATACGACAATGGTACTCTTACACTTTCTCCAATAGCTAAGGTAGTTATAACAGCAGACGTTGAAATAACTAAAAATTTAAAAGTTGGAGGTAATACACTTACCATGGGAACAACTACTACAAGTGGATCACAATTAATTGACAGTCATACACATGGTGGAGTTGCTAAAGGTTCTGACAGAACCGGTGGTTTACAATGATGATTGGAAGCCTAGGAAATATAATATTTAGAGTCAGTTCCATGGATGTTTTTTCTATATCTAATGAAATAGAAAAAACAGTAAGAGCACGGATAACTGAGCATACTCCAGTATATGGTATTACCCAGCTCAGACACCAGGGAAGAGATCCAGTAGAAATTAAATTTGAAATTGAATTAATTTCAAGCCTTAGTCTTTTGACTCCTTCCATCCAGTTGAAACAGTTAGAAGATTTTATGTATTCAGGGAAATATGCTCCGTTAGTTATAGGGATGCAGGTAATGGGACAGTATCCATTTGTAATTACTGAGGTTACTAAAATAGCAAGACATTATAATCCTCTTATTGGCGATTTTGATAATATAAAACTGGAAGTAAATTTGAAGGAGTATGTGGATATTCCTGAGTACTATCAGTCGTATGATGAGTACTTTAAAAATAAGGCAGAAAGACTAAGTAGAGTAGGTCAGAATGAGTATGCCGAGAATTTACTGAAAGAAGAAGACAAGGATAAAATCATAGCACAGCAAAAGAAGGTGAAGTAAGTGTATAGAATTAAATCGAATGACTGTATAAATTACAATCCTAAGAATCAGATAGATGATATATTGAGGAAAGTTCACATGATTTTAAGAGTTTACAAATATGAGCAGCCTCTAATGCGTAACTTCTCAATTGACAGTGATGTAATCGATAAAAATATCAACGTCGTGAGGCACAAAATTTTTAATGACTTATTATCATCAGTACGGAAGTACGAACCAAGAGTTATTTTAAAGAATGTAGACGTGGAGCTGGAGCAAGATAATAATTTTAACATAATACTAGACCTGGAGGTGATGCAGTGATGAAAATAGGAGATGATTATCAAGCTATAGAAGTCGATGCGATTAAGAATAGGCAAATAGCAATTGATTACTATGAGAAAAAGACCGGGCTAAAACTGACAGAAGCAAGTCCTGAATTCCTTATTTTTTCAAGTGTGGCATATGCGTTAGCACTTAGAGAAGAGGAATATAATGACAAAATAAAACAGAATTATTTAAGGTTTGCGCGTGATGAAAGATTAGATCTGCAAGCGGAAGTTTATGGAGAACGTGGAGATAGAGTAATGCCACATCATGCCAGTGCAACGTTTGAGTTCAGTATATTATCAGAAAAACAAAAGGAGATTATTATACCAAAGGGCAGCCTTATAAAGTATAACAATTTATATTTCAGTACTATAGAAGAGTATAGAGTCCCAATAGGAGCTACCAGTGTTGAAGGAATAGCAAAGTGTACAACTCCAGGAGCTGACGCGAATGGAATAGAACCAGGAGCAATAACTACTATGGTGGATTTATACCTTTATTATAAAGATGTAAAAAACACAACTGCCACTAATGGTGGTACTGATATGGAGTCCGATGACTCATATAGGGAACGTATCAGAATGGTTCCTGATAGTTTTTCAGTTGCAGGACCAGATGGCGCATATAAGTTTTGGACATTTACAGTATCTCCTGAAATTACTGACGTAGAAGTAGGAAGTAATAAACCTTGTGAAGTGGATATATATCCATTAACAGCCAAGGGAAAACCGAGCCAGGAGTTAAAAAAAGAAATAGAAAAAGTTGTAAATGGAAGATACATAAGGCCATTGACTGATAAAGTTAACGTGTTGGATCCTGAGGAAGTTCAGTACAATATAAAACTAGATTACTATATAGCTTCAGAGAGTGGATTCAATGCTGGGCAAATAAAAAAGAAGGCACAAGATATAATTGATAAGTATGTTCTTGAGCAACGTAAGAAGCTAGGCCTGGATATAGTTCCGGACGACATAATTCACGCATTAAAGTCAGTAGGAGTTAAAAGAGTTGTAATATCAGAACCAGCATTTAAAAAAATAGCTAAGAACCAGTATACTGTTGCAAAGTCAATTAATCTGAATTATGCAGGAGTTGAAGACTTATGATAAAAAATAAGGATTTAAAGCTTACTGATATCGCAGCAGAATCAACTCTTTCTGATGAAAGAACTAGATTGATGTTCATGGCTATTGACGAAATGCTTAAGTACTCAGATACTAAAGTGCGTAAGCGTCTAGGCGTGTGGGATAGAATAGACAACATGACAGATGAAGAATTAAACTTGATGTTGTGGGGATTTTCTGATTTCAGGTTTGGAGTATCCACAGCAGAAAAGAGGGAAATAGTTCGAAAAGCTGTTCTTTTTAGAGCAACTAAAGGAACTATTGGAGTGCTGGAAGATATGTGCTCAATGTTGTACAAGGGATTTAAAGTGTCAGAATGGCCTGAGTATGATCCAGAAGGAAAAGAGAAAAGAGGAACTTTCAGAATAACAACCGATAAGAGGGTTGTGGATCCAGAGGAGTATAAAAGACTTATTCAGATTATTAATAAAAATAAAAATGTGCGAAGCCATCTGGATGTGGTGGAGTTACACCAGTATGGTGGAAGTAAATTATACGTTGGAGGTTATAAAGTATTTAATGTAGTGACTACTAAGGAAAAAAGGGTCGGAGATATTGATACTAAAGCACCTATTAATATTAAAGCATATAAGCAAATTATACAGGAGGTTAGCAAATGAAATTTAATGGAATAACTAAAGTAGGACAAGAATATCTAGCTAAGCAATTGGCAGCTAATAAACCAGTAGAATTTACAAAGATTAAATTTGGAGATGGAAAGCTGGATGATTATGATAACCCTGCTGAATTAACTAAGTTACAAAACTTAAAGGTCGAAAAGACAATTCTGAGAAAAGAACAGAAGGGAGAGACTGCCACTCTGACAACTTATTTGGATAACGTAAAATTGGAGACCGGGTATTATCCTAGAGAAATAGGAGTGTATATAAACGACAGTGGCCAAGAAAAACTATACTACTATATAAATGATGGGGATGAAACTTCATGGGTTCCACCTGAGAAAGACGGACCGTTTAAGATTGAAGTTAAAATCAATCTTATAGTATCAAATTCAGAATCAGTGATAGTGCATAATGACGGTAAAGACTTATATCTGACAAAGAACGATATGGATCTGCAGGTTAAAGAAACAACTGCAAGCATTGAAAAGAAAATGAAAGACTTTGATAAGGCCATATTAGGAAAATTTGACGGGGCATTCCCTCTTTCATCAGCGGCAGAGGGTAAAGTTTATTATTGCCAACCTAATGAGAAATTTTATAAATGCGTAAAAGCATACAGTGGGTCACAATTGACCAGTCCAAATGCAAATTTTACGGAAATAAATGTTTTTGACAACCG
>NZ_JADRHM010000011.1 GCF_018205345.1 Fusobacterium sp. DD2 | reverse complement strand
TAATTATTGATGAACTTAAGGTATAATGGAGTATGTGGAAAATATAAAAATTGAGGATAAAATAGTAAAACTTGTAAATAAAATGAGTAAAGAATTTAATTAATAATGTAAGAAACTATGAAGTAAAGGAGAAAAGATGACGCTTACTAAGGAAGAATTAGAAATTGTTTATAATTATTTAAAAGAGAATGACTCAGAAACAGGTTGGATAGAAGTCAAAGAACATGAGTTAGAATTAGATAAAATGGGACAGACTATTGCTGCTATTGCTAATAGTTGCTTGATGGATGACAAGGAATACGGATATATAATTTTTGGAATAAAAGATACTACTTGGGAAGTAGTAGGAACACAGAAGCGTTTATCAAGTTACAAAAAGGGAAATCAAGAAGGAAAGATGTACATTACAAGTTTGTTGTCTCCAACTATTGATTTTGAATTTTTCGATGATGAAAAAATAAATAATAAAACAGTATCAGTGATTAAAATAAATTGTGCTAGTCACACGCCAGTAAGTTTTAAAAAAGAAATATATATTAGAATAGGATCTAATAATAAAAATATAAGAGATTATCCAGAAAAAGCTAAAAAGTTATGGCAAAAAGCAAGTGGATTTAATTATGAAGCGAACATAGTAAAGAAAAATTTAACTCCAAAAGACATATATGATTTATTAGATATTTCAGTTTATTTTCGTATGAAACATTGTAAGAAAGATTTAGATTTTATAGAAATTTTAAATGAAATGGAAAATGATGGATTTATAGTACAAGCAGACAATAAATATCACATAACAGGTTTAGGGGCATTGCTTTTAGCAAAGGATTTAAAAAAATTAAATTTAGGAAGAAAAGGTGTAAGAGTTATAATCTATAATGGATTGACAAAAACTTCAATAAAAGAGCAAATCCAAGGGAGAAAGGGATATGCTGTAGGATTCGAGGGAATGATTAGATACTTGAAAGATTTTTTACCTAGAGAGCAGCGTTCTGTAGATGGTCGTATGACAACATTTGAATATTATGACAGTTCAATAGTCAGAGAATTGATTGCAAATGCAATTATTCATCAAGATTTAAGTATTACTGGTTCTGAAATAAAAATAGAAGTTTATGATAATCGACTAGAAATTACAAATCCAGGAAAAGCAGTGATAGATATTTTAAGATTCTATGATTGTAATAAGAGTCGAAATCAAAAATTAGCTTATTATATGAGACAATTAAAATTATGTGAAGAATTGGGAAGCGGAATTGACAGAATCGTTGAAATTTCTGAAAAAAATAATTTATTTACTCCAAAATTTATAATGACAGATGAGTATGTAAATGTAAAATTGTTCAAAGAAAAAGGTTTTCAACAAATGGAAGATGATGATAAGATTAATATATTATTTTATCATTGCTGTTATAGATACTCTATAGAAGATTATATGTCAAATTCTTCATTAAGAGCTAGATTTTTACTTGATGATACTAAATCATCTGTGGATAAGATAACAAATTTAATAAGAAAGGCAAAAAAAATAGGAATAATTAAAACAGGACCTAATAAAACTTATATTCCATTTTGGGCAAAATAAAAAGTTTTCGAACGGTTTCGAATATTCACTATTTTACGAAACGTAAGCGGGAAAAAAGTTTTCGAACGGTTTCGAATATTCACTATTTTACGAAACGTAAGCGGGAAAAAAGTTTTCGAACGGTTTCGAATATTCACTATATTACGAAATATAAGCGGGAAAAAAGTTTTCGAACGGTTTCGAATATTCACTATATTACGAAATATAAGCGGGAAAAAAGTTTTCGAACGGTTTCGAATATTCATTATTTTACGAAATATAAGCGGGAAAAAAGTTTTCGAACGGTTTCGAATATTCACTATTTTACGAAACATAGGCGGGAAAAAAGTTTTCGAACGGTTTCGAATATTCACTATTTTACGAAACATAGGCGGGAAAAAAGTTTTCGAACGATTTCGAGATAAGTAAAGGAGAAGAAGAGATGAAAGGAATTATATTAGCTGGAGGAAGTGGAACAAGGCTATATCCTCTTACAAGAAGTGTATCAAAGCAGATACTTCCAATATATGATAAACCCATGATATATTATCCTTTATCAGTACTTATGCTGGCTGGAATAAGAGAGATACTAATAATCTCTACACCTAGAGATATTAAGTGTTTTGAAGAGCTTTTAGAGAATGGCAGTGATATAGGAATGAGTATAGAATATGCTATTCAGGAAGAACCAAATGGACTTGCTGAGGCTTTTCTAATTGGAGAAGAGTTTATTGGAAATGAAAGTGTTGCACTTATTCTTGGAGATAATATATTCTTTGGACAATCTTTTACAGCTCTTCTTAGAAAATCAGCAAGTTTAACAAAAGGAGCTCAGATTTTTGGCTATGCAGTAAAAAATGCCAATGATTATGGTGTTGTTGAATTTGATAAGGATATGAATGTACTATCAATTGAGGAAAAACCTCAAAATCCAAAATCTAAATTTGCAATACCTGGACTCTATTTTTATGATAATACAGTAGTTGAAAAAGCTAAAAAAGTCAGACCAAGTGGAAGAGGAGAACTTGAGATTACAGATATAAATAGGATGTATCTGGAGGAGAAAAGTCTAAAAGTAAATCTTTTAGGAAGAGGATTTGCATGGCTTGATACAGGAACTCATAAGAATCTTCTGCAGGCTTCCAACTTTATAGAAACAATCCAGGAAAGACAGGGGAACTATGTTGCCTGTATAGAGGAGATTGCCTATAGAAATGGTTGGATAACTAAAGAGAGACTTTTGACTCTTGCTAAACCACTTCTGAAATCAGATTATGGAAAATACCTGGTTGATATCAGTGAGGAGATATAGATGAAAACTTATTTAGTAACAGGAGGAGCAGGCTTTATAGGGACTAACTTTGTAAAATATATGCTTGAGAAATGCGAAGATATTGAGATAGTAGTCCTTGATAAGCTTACATATGCTGGAAATAAAGAAAATATACAAAAAGAGATAGATGAACATAAGATAGATTTTGTACATGGAGATATAGCGAATAAAGAGCTTGTAGAGGATATATTTACAAGATATGATATAGATTATGTAGTTAACTTTGCTGCAGAATCTCATGTAGATAGAAGTATCACAGGACCTAGAGTGTTTTTAGAAACTAATATTTTAGGAACACAAAATCTTCTTGATGTGGCTAAAAAATTCTGGACAACAGGATATGATGATAAAGGGTATCCTGTCTACAGAGAGGGGAAAAAGTATCTTCAGATATCTACTGATGAGGTTTATGGCTCTTTAAAAAGAGATTACAGTGAAGCTGTAGAGCTGATTTTAGATGAAAAAGTAAAAAAAGTGGTAGAAGGAAGAAAAAATCTACAAACTTATGGAGATGATTTCTTTGTTGAAACAACTCCACTGGATCCAAGATCACCATACTCAGCATCAAAAGCATCAGCTGATATGATAGTTATGGCATATTATCATACTTACAAACTACCTGTTAACATCACAAGATGCTCTAACAACTATGGACCATATCAGTACCCAGAAAAACTGATACCTCTTATCATTAAAAATATTCTTGCTGGTAAGAAACTTCCAGTTTACGGAGATGGAGCCAATGTAAGAGACTGGCTTTATGTAAGAGACCATAATAAAGCAGTAGATATGGTAATCAATAATGGACAAGTTGGAGAAGTCTATAATATAGGTGGTTTTAATGAAGAAAAAAATATTAATATAGTTAAACTCACCATAGATACCATAGCAAGAATAATGACTACGGAACCTGAATATCAAAAGACTCTTCAAACTGATATCCAAAACATCAGTTATGACCTTATAGAGTATGTTCAGGACAGATTAGGTCATGATGCAAGATATGCAATAGACCCAACTAAAATAGCAACAGAACTTGGCTGGTATCCTGAGACACCATTTGAAAAGGGAATAGAGCTTACTATCAGATGGTATCTGAATAATCAGGATTGGGTAAAAAACGTAGATAAATAAGATAAAATGAGGCTGTTATAATTCTATAATTTTATAGGCTTATACAGCCTTTTTTCTTTTACCCTCTCGTAGCTCTGCATCTAGATTTAAGAGAAATTAAAAACATCTTAAACTGGAAAGTATCCATAGAAGAAAGAACACTTCTATTTTTACGAAGCTCTTCAATAGGAATCTCACAGATTATACCTTCTATCTCTTTTTTAAGGGTCTTGTTGGTAGTAATTCCACTGTATCTAGATAGCCATTTTCTCTTATCTTCACTTAGAACACTTTCTGTTTCTTTACGTACTGGTGCTTTAAAACTCCACTCATTTTTAAGAGCTTTGTATAAAATAGCATTAAAATTATTCCCTTTACCAGACAGGACATACTCCTCAGTCAAAAGGTACAAAGTTTTAAATCTATCTTCAGTTAAATCTTGAATATTATTTCTGATATTTTTGATAGTTGCCTCATTAATTCTAGGGTATTTATCTTCATCAAGAAAACTATAAAGGCTACTACTACTTTCTTTATTAGTTTCTTTAGTAGTAGTTCTGTTATTAGTAATTCTTTCTTTAGTATCTCTTTTATTACTAACTCTGTTATTAGTACTATCTATTATTAGTAGTGGGTGATTTTCCGTTAGCGGTTTTTCTGCTAACGGTTTATCCGCTAACGGATTATCCACTAATGGTTTTTCAATTTCTGGTTGTGATGAAAATTGATTCTCAGGTTTAACTTCATTATCTTGTTCTTTTATTTCTGGAGTTGTATTTTCTGATTTTGTTTTTGCAGCTTTATAATTTACTGTAACAGGTTCAGATGTATCTTTAAAATGTTCAAGTATTTCCATTAACATATCATCACTGTAAGGAGTGGGAATTTCAAAAACATAGTAGAAGGTTTCTTTGATGATACCTTTTTCTCTAACTTCGAAATAGTGGCAGTAATCATTTCTTCTTAATTCTAACAGAGCACTTTTAATAGAGCTTAATCCGTCAGTTTTACACTTTTCCAGGTGAGATGGTATTATCTTCCAGTCTTCAGGTCTTCCCATTAGATATGCTAAAAGTCCAGTAGCCTTAAATGATAGATTTTTATCCTCCAAAGTTTTCTTGTCAATTTGTACAAATAGATCTTTTCTCTTTTTTATTTTTAAAATAGCCATAGCTCCTCCTTTATATCTGTTTCCTTTTATATATGATAAGTCACTTGCACAGATTTTGTAACAGAAGTAATGTTAACTACTGTGAACAGATGGAAAGAAAGATTTATTTTAAAAGATAATTAAACTTTTGTGACATTTAAGACGTCAAAATAATAAAAATATTTATTAATATCAGGAGAATATAAAAATTATGTTATTTAAAATATCACAAGGGGAAAGAGATGAAATTTAATGAAAAAATTGTCTGAAGCACTTTTGAGGAAAATAGTAGTAGAAAAAAGAAAAGAAAAGAAACTTACACAACAGGAAGTTGCAGATAGAACAGGAATGAATAGAGGAATCCTAAGCAGACTTGAGACTGGAGATTATGTTCCATCTATTCAGCAGTTAGAAAGCTTAGGAGAGGTACTTGGATTTGAACCTGTATCTTTATTTGTAGAAGAGGTAAAAGGACCACAGTTTGAGAAATGTTCACCGCTTAATATAGCTGTGGCAGGAACAGGATATGTTGGGCTTTCACTTGCAGTATTGCTTGCTCAAAATAATCACGTTACAGCAGTAGATATTATTCCTGAAAAGGTAGAGATGATAAACAGTAAAAAATCTCCTATTCAGGACGACTATATAGAGGAGTATCTAGCTACAAAAGAATTAGATCTTGTAGCAACATTAGATGGTGCATCAGCATACAAAAATGCAGACTTTGTAGTAATTGCAGCACCTACTAACTATGATCCAAAGAGAAACTACTTTGATACTTCAGCAGTAGAATCTGTAATAGAAGAGGTATTAAAAGTAAATAAAGATGCAATAATGATTATCAAATCTACTATTCCAGTAGGTTATACAGAGTCAGTAAGAGAAAAATATGGAACACAAAATATAATATTCAGTCCAGAGTTTTTACGTGAATCAAAGGCACTTTATGATAACCTTTATCCATCACGTATTATAGTATCAATGGACAAAAAAGATGAAAAAATAGTAAAAGCAGCTCATACATTTGCAGCACTTCTTCAGGAAGGAGCAATAAAAGAGAATATAGATACACTGTTTATGGGATTTACTGAAGCAGAGGCTGTAAAACTATTTGCAAACACATATCTTGCTTTAAGGGTAAGTTACTTCAATGAGCTTGATACATATGCTGAAATGAAGGGATTAAACACTGTAGACATCATAAATGGAGTATGCCTTGACCCAAGAATAGGTTCTCACTACAATAACCCATCATTTGGTTATGGTGGATACTGTCTTCCAAAGGATACAAAACAGCTTCTTGCTAACTATGACAATGTACCACAAAACATGATGTCAGCAATAGTTGAATCAAATAGAACCAGAAAGGACTTTATAGCTAACCGTGTATTAGAGCTTTCTGGAGGATATGGACCAAACAGTACATGGTGTGAGTCTAAGGAAAAAGAGGTAGTAATAGGAGTATATCGTCTTACTATGAAATCCAATTCAGATAACTTCCGTCAATCATCTATTCAGGGAGTAATGAAAAGAGTAAAGGCTAAAGGTGCAAGAGTAATTATCTATGAACCAACACTTGAAGATGGTACTACATTCTTTGGAAGTGAAGTGGTAAATGACCTTGCTAAATTTAAAGAGCTTAGCCAAAGTATAATAGCTAACAGATATGATAGTTGCCTTGATGACGTTCAAGAGAAGGTATATTCAAGAGATTTGTTTAGAAGAGACTAATCCAAAGGAGTGGATAATATGTTAGATAAAAATATTAACTTAGAGGGGAAAAATATATTAGTTACAGGAGCTGCAGGATTTATTGGATCAAATCTTGTACTGGAACTTTTAAAAACTCAGAAATCCGTAAATATCATAGGAATAGACAGTGTTAATGACTACTATGATGTGAGAATAAAAGAGTGGAGATTGGAAGAGATCCAAAAAGAAGCAGCAAATCATAAAGATTCAACTTGGAAATTTGTAAAGGGAAGCATAGCAGATAGAGATTTAATTGATAAGATATTTGAGGAGTTTAAACCTCAGGTAGTGGTAAACCTTGCTGCTCAGGCAGGAGTACGTTACTCTATATCCAATCCAGATGCCTATATAGAGGCTAATATAATTGGGTTCTATAATATTCTAGAGGCTTGCAGACACTCATATGATGATGGGAAAGGTGTAGAGCATCTTGTATATGCATCTTCATCATCTGTATATGGAACTAATAAGAAAGTACCTTATTCAACAGATGACAAGGTGGACAATCCAGTATCACTGTATGCAGCTACTAAAAAGAGCAATGAGCTAATGGCACATGCTTATTCAAAACTATATAATATCCCATCAACAGGACTTAGATTCTTTACAGTGTATGGTCCTGCAGGACGTCCAGATATGGCATATTTTGGATTTACTAATAAGCTCATAAAGGGAGAAAATATCCAGATATTTAACTATGGTAACTGTAAACGTGACTTTACATATGTAGATGATATAGTAGAGGGAATAAAACGTATAATGCAAAGTGCACCAGTTAGAAAAAATGGAGAAGATGGACTTCCAATACCTCCATACTCAGTGTATAACATAGGAAACAGCAGTCCTGAAAACCTGCTTGATTTTGTGACAATCCTTCAGGAAGAACTGGTAAGAGCAGAGGTATTACCTCATGATTATGACTTTGAAGCTCATAAAAAGCTTGTACCTATGCAACCAGGAGATGTACCTGTAACTTATGCTGATACAAGTGCCCTTGAACGTGACTTTGGATTTAAACCACAAACAGATCTGAGAACAGGACTAAGAAAGTTTGCTCAGTGGTATAAAGAGTTTTACAAGGTGGAATTATAGATAGAAGAATATAGATTAAAATCAGAGTGATGTATGTTGCTCTGATTTTTTTTACAAATAAAAGTCAATATTTGGAATAATAATGTATAAAAAGCAATAATTATACATTATTATAATAAAAATACTAATTAATGTGTAAAAAAATTGACTTTTTTACATTATGATATATAATTTATATATAGAATATGTAAAAAAACAGGAGGTGCAGCAGTATGACAAAGTATGAAGCTCTCGAAAAGTTATACTATAAAAAGCAGGATATAGATAAGGAATATGCTCTTAGAATCAATAATCCATGTGCATATAATACCGAATTAAAAATTTATCCTGTATTAAAGGGGAATAAAGTGACTCAGGAGGAGTATAAGCTTTTTTGTCTTCCTGTAAGTGAACTTTTAATGAAACAGGAAAAAATATTTTTAAATAGTAAAAAGATTATGGAAATCAGCAGTAAGTTGCCAAATGCTGCACACCAGGCTTGCATTATTGATATTATGTCAAATGAGATCGTAAAGACAAATGGGCTTGAAGGGGTTCACTCCACTAAAAAAGATATATATGAAAGTATGACATCTCGTAAGACTACTAGATTTTCTGGAATAGTAAATAAATATATTCAGATTACTAAAGGGAATATAGAAACAATTGATTTTCCAGAAGAAGTAAGAAAGATGTATGACGATATTTTTGCAGAGGATATATTAAAAAATCCAGAAAATGAGCTGGATGGAAAGCTATTTAGAAAAGAAGGAGTATATATACACAGTGGTATGAGTAATGTCCATACTGGTGATTCCTCAGAAGAACTTATTATAAAGCATTTAGAAGAACTTATAGAATTTATGAATAGAAAAGATGTTCCATCTCTTATAAAGGCATCTATAGTTCATTACTATTTTGAATATATTCACCCTTTTTATGATGGAAATGGAAGATTTGGAAGATTTCTATTTTCAATGTATTTAGCACGTAAAATTGATATATTTACAGGTCTTTCACTCTCTTACAGTATTTTTGGAGATAAAAATAAATATTCAAATCTTTTTAAAGAAACATCATCTCCACGTAATAAGGGAGAATTGACATTTTTTGTTCTTGGTATGTTGGAGTTTATTCTCAATGGTCAGGAAAGTATAATTGAGATGCTGAAAGATAAAAGGCTGCAACTTGATTATGCAAAGGATTATTTAAAAAAATTGAAAAAAGAAAAAAATCTTGATGAAATTGAAGCAGATGCACTATATATTTATATGCAAAACTATATCTTTGCTAAACAAAATCCATTGACTGATGAGGAATTGTTAAGATATATAGAAGGAATGAAGTCAGTTAGAACTTTACGAAAATATTTAAATAACTTAACTGATCTTGGTTTAATTACCACTGTTAATAAGAAACCTTTAACAAGAGTTGTAAGTGATGAAATAAAAAGTATTATATAGATTTTAAAGGCTGTTGGTTTCCAACAGCCTTTATTGCTATTATTTAATATTACCACTTGGTTTTCATGATGAAGGAATAAGCAAACATTTTTCTTTTGAACTAGCATATTTACCATATTATTTAGAGTTCCCTCGCTTAGTTTATTCCAAATCATAAAACCTACATCAGCCTCTTCAGACATTTTTTTATTTTTTGTTTTTAAATTCATTACACACTGCGGTTAGTGTAGCACCAGAATCAAATAAATCATCAAAAATTAAAACATTTTCTTTAAGGCAGTTGTTCTGTAATATCATTTAATAAGTCGCTAAAAAATTCAATGACTGGTTTATCAATGCCTTTTTTATTTACAATTTCTATTGAATACTTATCACCAGGGGAATGATCTAATAACATATAGATGTCGTCTGCCTTAATTGTTCTTTCTTTTTTTTCTATTGTTAACTTTATTTCACCATTAACAGTGATTTCGATATTTTTATTTTCTTGCATTTCAAGTATGATTTTTTTATCCATAAACTCTTAACCTCTTTTCTATAGAATCTTTTCCACCGTCCATGTTATGGGCAACTATGTCTAATATGTTAGTTTCATCATCTTCTAACTCTAAACATCCAGCAGTAATTGTTATTTTGTTATTATTGTTCTTTACAAAAATAAGTTGATCAACATCTTGATTTACAACAAGTAATGGGTTATGTGTTACAATTATAATTTGTTTATTATATCTAATTGAATTTAAATATTTTATAAGATTTTTACTAATATTATTATTAGAAATGTGATCTTCTGGTTGGTCAATTAAAAAAATACATTTTTCATTTTCATGTTTTGTAATGTATTTAAAATATGCTAAGGATTGTTCACCGAGAGTACTACCAAGAGTTTTATTTTCACTAGACACATCTATAATAAAGTTTTGTTCTTTACACATATTATTCAAAAATTTTTCTAAATTATTATTATAGATGTCGCTTAATTTATTTACAGATGTACAGCCTGTTACTGCAGAAACAAACTCTTCATTAGTAGTTATTGATTGTAAT
Organism: Fusobacterium sp. DD2; assembly: GCF_018205345.1. Classification (NCBI taxonomy): domain Bacteria; kingdom Fusobacteriati; phylum Fusobacteriota; class Fusobacteriia; order Fusobacteriales; family Fusobacteriaceae; genus Fusobacterium; species Fusobacterium sp. DD2. The sequence goes on along the minus strand of NZ_JADRHM010000011.1, from coordinate 35,394 downwards.
TTTTTTAAATTTGAATAATTTTTATTAAACATTTGAGCTAAAAACTCATCGTGAACATTTTTGTCATGATAGTAAGCTTCAGAATTAAAACTAAATCCGTGTAATTTATTTTCTGTGAAACCAGATATTTTTGGAGGACATGTTGGAAAAACTGGATTTGTAGTTGTTTTTACTATTGTACTAACAATATTATTAATAAATTCCATTATTTCTTGAGTATAATCTTGTTGCTGGTTGTCTCTTGTTGACGCAGCTGCAGTGGTGCTAAGACTATAATTTGCTATTTGAGATGATATTGTATTTTTAATGTTTTTTTCTATATCTACTTTTTCTGATTTAGTTTTTATTTTTTCTAAAAGGGGATTTAAAATGTGAATAGCTTTTTCAATTTCTTCTTTATCTTGTTGAAAATATTGATCTTCTAACAGTAGTTTTAAAGCATTAAAAATGTTAGATAATTTATTTGCTGGTTCAGCGTGTGGATTGTCAATATTATCATAATTTTTATCACAAATGATTTGTATAAAATAAGTTGATTCCTCAATTAAGCTATTATATGCTAATTTTTTTTGTTTTAAATTTTGTGTTGCTTCATTTTGGTCTATTTTTTGTTGAATATATTTGTATATTTTGCTTGCGTAATCCTTATACATAGAGCGAAAATTTTCGTGTTGTATTTGTTTAAATTGTGTTTTAGGAAATAGTTCAGAGTTTTGAAATTTTGTGACAATATCTCCTTGTCCAATAAATAATTTTTTTCCTGGATATTGATTTTCACATACCAATTGGTTGGTCTTAATTAAATCTTTTATATATTTTGGTGAAGAATTAGTATCATTTAGTAGATTTAATAAAGTGGATTTACCAGAACCATTTTCACCAATTATAGCATTGATTCCAGTTGCTAGTTTAATTTTTTTACCTTGTATATTGAAGTGTTCGATGTACTTGGTATTTTTATTAGATGGTTGATTAATTCGTGTTTCAGGAGATGTAATTGCCATTAATAATCCTTTGAAAGTTGGCAAAATTTTAGCAGATGAATGATGAAAATTATCATTTTTCTTGTCTTTGCTATGATTTGGGTACTCAGTCCATTCATGACAATCACTTCCTGTTACTAACCCAATTTGAACAGGTATAGTTTTTAAATTATTTTTTAGAATTCCTTCTACAGCGGGTTTTTGAAATTCTAGAGCGCTTATATATTTAGTTTTAATAAATTCTTTAGGTTCTTCAGTAGATTCACTTAAAGAATTATGTCTACCATCATGTTGATCTAAGTTATTTCTTTGACAGGCAATTAAAATAACGTTAAGTCCAATTTCTTTCAATATTGCTTCAAATTGATCTTTCTTATATGCTTCATCTTGTTGTTTTAATAAATTTTTATTGAGAACATCGTTAATTTTTTTATAGTTATCTTCTTTATTTTTTGCATCAAAAATTGCGATGATATGACAACTCTTCATCTTATCATCTAATGAAACATCAAATTCTATTCCAGCAACCAATCCTTTTACGTTTGGATATTTATTAGTTTTTATTTGAATATCTAATTGTTTATATAATTCATTATCGAATCTGTTATGGTCTGTAATAGAAAATAATCCTACATTATACTCATTTAATTTTTCTAAAAGCACATCTATATTTTCTATTGTAGAATTTTTTATGACTTCTTTATCTTCTTTATATTCACTTGCTTTGGAGTGAATATGTAAGTCAAAAAACATAAACTCCCTCCTCTTTAAAATATTTGTAGATATTTTAGTAAATACATAAGTAAGTATTAATAAGCTTCATTATAACATGTAATAAAAAAATACCAAAATAATTTATATTTATGAGGTAAAATAAGCAAGGTTTATCTGGAAACTATATTTTTATTAGAAAATAATCATCTTTTAATTTACAAACATTTTATATTTTGTTATATAATAAAATACAAATTAAAAATGAAATGAGAAATAAAAGGAATTATATTAGGTGGAGGAAGTGGAACAAGGCTATGACCTGAGACATCTTTTGTCAGTGGAAATAAGGTGGTGTGTTAGTAATCAATGGTGGTAAAAAAACTTATAGGATATTTAGTGCAAAAATATTGTGAGTTTTAGCTAAAATTAAAGGTTTTGTAATAATATATTGATTGACATTTATGGTAAATATAGTAAAATGTAAGAGGAAAACTAAAAAATGGGGAGTAACAACTGATGAAATTTGAAATAGTTTATGTAATTTTATTATTTATTGTATATAGAACAGTGTTTCATATGGTAGATTTAAGTATTAATACTGCCATGTATGGACTTTTTGCCATTCTTCTTTTCTTTTACTATTTAACAGATAATCTGAATTTTAATAAAAAAGCTAAGTATAAATCGGTGTATGTAAATGCAGTGATATTTTTAATATTTCTTTTTTTCTATAAGAATCCGTATATTTTTGTAGCTTTTTTACTTTTTTCTATTTTTCAGATAGTGATACAAAGATTATTTAAAAAATTACATATGGATAAAGAGGAGAGATATAATCCATCACTTGTGAACATAAGAGGTGGAGTAAAGCTTTTACTTGATACAGGAAGTGTTTGTGCAGCAATAGTACTTTCGTTTATGATGAAGTATGATACAGATTGGATGAAATATATTAAAAAAGATTATTTCTTTATATATTTAAGCATATTCTTATTAGGGTATGTATTTAAGAAGATTAGTGAAAAGAGTTGGAGTTATACGAATATATTAGACGTATTTAATTTGTTGTGCCTAAATATATTTACTGCAGCTGTTTTCACTATTTTTGTCTTGTTTCAAAAAACAGGATCATATCCATGGGTTATACTTTTTATGATTATGCTTATCTCTGTTTCATTACAGCTTTTCGGAAGATATTTATTTAGATTAAATAGATACTATGCTGGAACTAAAAGAAAGGGAAAAGTAATAAAAAGAGCCCTTATATATGGAGCTGGAGAGGCAGGAGCAATACTTGCAAGAGAATCATTTACAAGTCCTACTTTTCCATACAAGATAGTAGGGTTTATAGATGATGACTTTAAAAAGGTTGGAACAGAGATTTATAAGGTAAAAGTACTGGGAACAATGAAAGCAATACAGAAGATAATTGAGAATGAAAAGATAGATGAGATTTTACTTGCTCTTCCATCAATTAAAGGAGAGCAGATTAGAAGTATAGTAGAAAAAATTCAGGGTATTGAGAATATTAAGATTAAAACAGTATCAGGAATACCTGAAATACTTGAAGATAGAGAACTAGCTACTCAACTTAGAAGTGTAAAGATAGAAGATCTTTTAGGAAGAGATGAAATAAGTATAAATGATTCAAACATTAGATCCCTAATAGAAGGAAAAACTATATTTGTGACAGGTGGAGCTGGAAGCATAGGATCAGAGTTAGCAAGACAGATAGCTAAATTTAATCCAAGACAGCTTGTAGCAATAGATGTAAATGAAAATGACATATATTTCTTAGAATTGGAACTACATAGACTTTATCCAAATCTTAATTATGTATCTGAGATATGTAATATCAGAGAGAAAGATAAACTGGAGTTTTTATTTAATAAGTATAAACCAAATATAGTGTTCCACGCAGCAGCTCATAAACATGTACCTCTGATGGAACATAATCCAGAAGAGGCTATTAAAAATAATATATTTGGAACTAAAAATGTAGCAGAGTGCGCTGATAAATATGGAGTCCAAAGAATGGTACTAATATCTACTGACAAGGCAGTAAATCCTACTAACCTTATGGGAGCAAGCAAAAGAGCATGTGAACTTGTAATAGAGCATATGAACAGAGTATCTAAAAATACTAAATTTATGGCAGTAAGATTTGGAAATGTACTTGGAAGTCATGGTTCAGTTATACCAATATTTAGAAACTTGATAGAGCAGGGTAAAAATTTAACGGTAACTCATAGAGATATTACAAGATACTTTATGACTATACCAGAAGCAGCTCAACTTGTAATAGAAGCTGGATCTATTGGAGAAGGTGGAGAGATATTTATTCTCGATATGGGAAAACCTGTAAAAATATATGAGCTGGCACAATCTATGATAAAGCTTTCAAATGCTAATGTAGGAATAGATATAGTAGGACTTAGACCAGGTGAGAAACTATATGAAGAACTTCTTTATGATGTAAATAATGCGATTAAAACAGAAAACAAGAAGATATTTATAACTAAAATACAAGGACATACAGATATTACAAAATTTTACGAGGAACTAATGAAAGTAACCAACAATCCAGATATAGATAAAATTAAAGAATTAATGAAAAGAGTTATAGTTACATATAGAGAAGCAGACTATAAATAAGGAGAGCAAATGAAATGTTGAAAACAATGTATATTACTAATGATCCTAAAGTGGCATTAATTGCACAAAAATATGGTGTAGATAGAATTTGGATTGACCTGGAGACACTAGGAAAAGAAGAAAGACAAAAAAATATGAACACAGTAAAATCAAAGCATACGATTGAAGACATAAAAAAACTAAGGCCTTTTTTAAAAAAATCAGAACTTTTAGTAAGGGTTAATCCAATAAATATTAATTCACAGAGAGAAATAGATGCCGTTATTAAAAATGGAGCAGATATAATAATGTTGCCAATGTGGAAAACTTTAGAGGAAGTTAAAAAATTTTTAGAGTATGTTGATGGAAGAGTAAAAACGACTTTATTACTTGAAACGAAAGAAGGTGTTGAAATATTAGAAGAAATACTTTCAATGAAAGCAGTCGATGAAATTCATATAGGATTAAATGATTTGCATTTAAGTTATGGAATGAAATTTATGTTTGAACCTCTTGCTAATGGAATAGTGGAAGAGATTTGTAATAAAATAAGAAAGTTTAATATTCCATATGGGTTTGGTGGAGTTGCTCAGATAGGGGAAGGTCTTCTTCCAGCTGAAAATATAATATTAGAACATTATAGATTAGGTTCGACTAGAGTTATTTTATCACGAAGTTTTTGTAACACTGAAATGCTAAAAAATATAGATGAAATAGAAAGAATATTTTCAACGAATATTTGTAAAATGAAAGAATTTGAGAAAAAAATTTCTGGAATTGAAGAGCAGAGATTCATAGAAAATAAATTAAAAACAGAGAACATGATAAAAGAAATAGTAAAAAGCAGGAGATAAAAATGTATAAGTTGTTTTTTAAAAGATTAATAGATATAGTTGTTTCTTTTTTAGGCTTGGTAGTTTTATTACCTTTATTTTTAGTTGTTGCCTTATTTATAAAAATAGATTCTAAAGGACCAGTTTTTTTTAAACAGAAAAGACTAGGAAAAAATGGCAAAGTATTTGAAATATATAAATTTAGAAGTATGTGCGAAGGAGCAGAAAATAAAGGTTCTAAACAGTATTCTTTTGAAGGAGATCCACGAATAACAAGAGTAGGCAAAATATTAAGAAATACTAGTATTGATGAGTTGCCTCAGTTTATAAATATTTTAAAAGGTGATATGTCACTTATAGGATTTAGACCACCATTAACTTATCACCCTCATAAATATGAAGATTATTCTAATGAGCAAAAAAGAATGTTTATCTTAAGACCAGGAGTTACTGGCTGGGCACAAGTTAATGGGAGAAAACAGATTGATTGGCCAACAAGGATTGAATTAAATATTTGGTATGTAGATCATATTTCTTTTCTTTTAGATTGTAAAATAGTAATAATGACAGTATATAAAGTGCTTTTAAATAAAAATAATACTAATAAATGAGGTGATTACAGTGAAAATATTAATAACAGGAGCACTTAAATTAACTACATATTTAAAAAAAAAATTAGAAAAGAAAGGTTTTGAAATTATTTATATTAAAAATGAATTAGAAAAAATAGATTCAAATTTTAATGATATAGTTGGAGTTATTTGTAATAATTTTTTTAAGTATAATGATATTAGGAAATTTAAAAATTTAAAGTTTATACAGGTTACAAGTGCAGGATTAGATCGTCTGCCGTTAAATTATATAAATAATAATAATATAGCTTTATTTAGGGCATCTCACGTATATGATGTTCCAATTAGTGAATGGGTGGTATTAGGAATACTATATTTTTATAAAAATTTACCATTTTTTATAAAAAATATGAAAGAAAAACGCTGGGAGAAAAAAAGGAATTTACGAGAGTTAAACGATAAAAAAATTTGTATTATAGGCTGTGGACAGATAGGAATTGAATGCGCAAAACGTCTTAAATCATTTGATTGTAAAATAATAGGGATAGATATTTATAAAGATGAAAAATTATATTTTGATAAAATATATTCTATAGAAATGTTAAATCAGATTTTAAAAACTGCTGATATAGTAATATTGACAGTTCCACTAACAGAAAGTACTCATCATATTATAAATAAGGATAATTTATATTTACTTAAAGAGGATAGTATATTGATAAATGTTTCTAGAGGTGGATTAATAGATGAAAAAGTGTTAATTGATTTATTGAAGAAAAAATCTGAACTTCAAGTTATGTTAGATGTTTTTGAAAAAGAACCATTGGAAGAGGAAAATGAATTATGGGAATTAGATAATGTATTAATATTGCCACATAATTCTTTTGTTTCAATAGATAATAATGAGCGATTAGAGAAGAGAATTATTGAAAATATAGAGGGATTAGGATATTAATTTAGAAAATAAGAGAGGTAAAATTAATTATGAAAAAAGTAGATAACCTTGTAGAGTTACAAAGAATAAATTTAAAAATATTAGAAGCAATGTATAAAATTTGTAATGAAAATAAGATAAGATTATATTTGCTTGGAGGAACTTTATTAGGAGCAGTTAGACACAAAGGTTTTATTCCTTGGGATGATGACGTAGATGTAAGCATGACTCGTACAGATTATGAAAGATTAAAAAAAATAATGGCGAGTAAAAAACAAAATGAGTTCATACTAATAGATCCAGAGGAAGATAAAAAATTCAGGGGATATATACCAATATTTGCATATAATAATTCAAAGATGATTTCTAAACAATACAGAATACAAGAGGAATTGAAGCTTGGTATAAGTATATTCATTTATGATGGTATTACAGAAAACAGATTTTTTCAATGGTTATATTTAAAAAAAATGTATTTTTTAAGAAGTTGTCATGCGTTATGTAGAGCTAATTTTAAATATGTAAATACAAATATAGCAAAATTAGTTGGACCAATATTGCAACCATTTTTTTCATTACATGATGTCTATAAATACAAGGCAAAAATTTTAAGTTATCAGAAAAAATATGATTATAAAGTTGCAAAATATGTAGCTCCAAATGCTGATGCAGGAGCAAAAAAAGAGACAGTTTTAAAAAGTGTTTATGAAGATGCAAAAGAAATTGAATTTGAAGGAATAAAATGTTTGGTTCCTAGTAATTACTTAGAGCATTTAGAAAAATATTATGGAAATTTCATGGAACTACCACCTGAAGATGAGAGAATTCCAAAGCATTCTTTTTCTATTTGGGTAGATGATGAAGTTTTAAAAAAATGAATATCTAAAAGGAGCTAGTAATGTTTATAAATAGCAGGAAAATATTTGATGAAATAAAAAAGAAAAAATGTGATCAATATATATTAACAACTGAAGAATTGAAATTGTTACAGCAATGTCTTTTAAAAGTATTAACTGATGTATTAGACTCAGCAAATAAAAGTGGAATAAAAGTTATGCTTGGAGGAGGATCGTTACTAGGAGCAGTAAGACATAAAGGATTCATTCCATGGGATGATGATGTTGATTTAATGATTTTTCGTAAAGACTATGAAAAATTATTACAGCAAATAGAGAGTGATTATGGAAATAAATATTTTATTTCTAGGCCTAATGATGGGAAAGGGAATACATCAACGTTTGCGAAAGTAATAAAACCTGGAATTAAAATTAGTAATCTGACAAACTTTGGTTCTACTTATCCCCAAGGAATTACGATAGAAATTTTTCCGATAGATAACTTGCCAAAGTCAAAATTGTTAATATATAGAAATGCAATTTTATGTAAAATTTTAAGTTTTTTAGCAACATCAGGAAAAATGAATAGATTTAAAAATAAAATTTTAAAAGATATTCTTTTAGAGACTTTTTTAGGAAAGTTATATTACTATTTAAGAGTTGTATTAATAGGAAGTTTAGTAGAATTAATTAAGTACGAAAAATTGAATAATTTATTTGATAGGATAGTTTCGAAATATCCTGAGAGTTCAGAGGTAACGGTTCCTACTGGAAGGAAAGGATATATAGGCGAGATACAATTAAGAGAAGATATGACTCCCAAAAAGGTTTTATTATTTGAAAATTTAAATGTATATGTTCCAAATAATTACGACAAATATTTAAAAAAATTATATAGAAATTATATGGAAATACCACCAATAGAAAAGCGTGAACAACATTTTTATGTGGAATTTGATTTGAGGGAAAAATAATGCTATTAAATAAAAAAAAGGTAATTTTTTATTTGTTATTGTTATTTCCATTTTTTGAACCAAAGTATTTTATAGAGAACACTAATTTTTTTATTATAAATTGTATATATGATATCTTTCAAATTTTCTCAGTTGTAATAGCATTTATGATATTTTTAAAACAAAGGACAGCGAGCAAAATTTTTTTCTCAATATTTTTTTATTGGGGAATTATTTTACTTTCAACAATTTTTAATCCTGAAGGAGATATTTTTTCCGTAATTATAAAGCTTGTAATGAGTTTAACAATTGTACTTATAACAGAGCAAGGTATTTTAAACCATAAAATGGAATTTTTGACAGCAGTAACTATGTTATGTAATACTTTAGTGATAATAAATTTGATATCTGTAGTAATTTTTCCCAATGGGTTATATTATACAGTTCAACCCGATAATTGGTTTTTAGGGAACAGAAATGGTTTTATCTTCTTATACTTATTGACAATTTATTGTAATTTTTTAAAAATAAATTTATTAGGAAAAGGCAAACTAAAGATTCCTAAATTCATAATAGCAATTATTATTATATCTAGTTATTTAGTTTGGTCAGCAGCATCATTGTTGGTAGTTTCGTTTGTATGTATATTAATGATTTTTATTGAAAAAAAAATAATAAAAAAAATATTAGACATTTTTTTTGTTATGGGAATGTATTTTTTTGTTTCGTATTTGTTTGTTTATTTGAAAATACAGTATCATTTTAGATTTATTATTGAAGGATATTTAAAGCGAAAAGTTACACTATCGAAGCGTGAATATATTTGGGAATGCGGAGTGGAGTATATAAAAAAACATTTTACTTTTGGTGTAGGAATTGAAAAAAAGGCATACATAGAAAGAATTTTGGGTTATGATCACTTACATAATCAATTTTTAGATATGTTGTATATCGGTGGAGTTGCATTAATTATAATTTTTATATTTATAATATATTTAATTAATAAAAATATTAAGGTAAATGAAAATTTATTTATAACGAATATGACTAGAATAGTAATATGTGGATATTTTATAGAATTTTTAGTTGAATCAAGAAAGAATTCATATTATTTCTATATTACTTTAATTTTAGCTTATTATTTAAACTATATTTTCAAAAATGGAGAAGAAAGTACTTATGGTTAAAACATTCAAAAATTTTATAACTAGTTTTATGAGTAAGTATAGGGCATTACCTATAACTTTTAAAGTATCAATTGGCTATTTTCTTTGTATAGTTTTACAAAAAATAGCAAATTTAGTAACATTACCGTTATTTACAAGATGGCTGTCTCCAGAAGATTATGGGAAATTGAGTTTATATATTTCTTGGAAAACAATTTTTGTTATATTTTGTACTTTAAATTTATATTCAGGAACTTATAATGCTGGATTTAATAAATTTAATGAAAAAAAGAATGAGTTTACTTCTGCAATACAAGGGTTATTAATAACGTTAAGCATAATATTTATATTTATATATTTAATATTTAATAACTTTATAACAAGAGTGATTGGTTTACCATTTTTAATTATGCTTTCAATGTTTATTGAAATTTTAGGAAGTAGTTTAGTTTTGCTTTGGAATGCACGGCAAAGATTTGCCTATAAATATATTTCGATATTAGTTATAACAATATTAGTTTATCTATTCACTCCTTTAGTAACTATATTTTTAATGGGTATTTCTAAAAATAAATTAATAACAAGGATTGTCGTTCAAGCGATTTTAACTTTAATTTTTGTTTTGCCTTTTGCTAAAAGAATACATATTAAAAATTTCTTTTATAACAAAACTTATTGGAAATTTGCCTTATTTTTTTCAATCCCTTTAATACCTCATTATTTATCCCAAATAATTTTGACTCAATCAGATAGAATAATGATAGATAAGTTATGCAATAGAACTGATGTAGCTATTTATAGTGCTGGCTATACAATTGGTTTAATAGCTAATTTATTAGTGACTTCTGTTGGGCAAGTTTATGGACCATGGTTATTTAAAGTTTTAAGAATTAAAGATTATAAAAAAGTAAAAACAGCTTCTAATGTAATTTTAATAGGGGGGATGTTTTGTATCATACTTTTAGTGCTATTAGCACCGGAATATATACAATTTATTTTACCACCTAATTATCATCAAGTTATTTATATAATTCCAGCAGTAGCAGTAAGTACTTATTACCAGTTAATTTATAATTTAGTATCCAATGTAGAGTTTTTTTATTTGAAAAATAAGTTCATATTAATTTCCTCGATGATAGCAGCAACTCTTAATGTGATATTAAATTTAATATTTATTCCTAAATATGGATTTATAGCAGCTGGATATACTACATTGGTTAGTTATTTTTTTTATGGGATATCACATTTTATATTTGTAATGAAAATATGTGATGCGGAAATAAACACTCAGCTCTATGATAAGTTTTTTTTCATATTAACATCAATGATAATGATATTATTTTCAGTCATTGCGGTAATACTGTATGACTATTTGTATTTAAGATACTTTGTAATAAGTTTAATTTTAGGAATTAGTTTATTAGAAGTTTATAAAAATAAAGAAATTATATTTCGGATTTTGAATAAAAATAAGGAGGAAAAATGATAACTTTTTCAAATCATGTATTAAAAGAGGATTTAAAAAAAATAATTAATTCAAATATTGCTTTTGAAAAATTAAAAGGGAAAAGTATTTTGATAACAGGTGCAACAGGAATGTTGGCCACATATATTACTTTTTTATTTGTGGAATTAAATATGAAAAAAAACTATAACATTAATATTTTTGCATTAGTAAGAAATAAAGAGAAGGGATTAAGACAGTTTAAGGATATATTAAATGAGAAGAATTTTCATTTGATTACTCAGGATATAACATCTCCAATAGATTTAAATGAGTCAATTGATTATATTTTTCATTTAGCAAGTTCTGCGAATCCACAAACTATAAAAAAGGATCCTCTTAGCATAATAAAAGCAAATACGATAGGGACTTTAAATGTATTTGAATTTGCAAGACATAAAAATTCAAGAGTATTTTTTGCTTCAACTAGAGAAGTGTATGGAAAAATTGAAAATAGAGATTATATTGCTGAGAATGACATGGGAACATTAAATCCTCTTGAAGATAGGGCGTGTTATCCTGAAAGCAAAAGAATGAGCGAAACTATTTGTAGGAGTTATTTTTTACAATATGGGGTAAGATATCAAATAGCAAGAATTGCTCATGTATATGGTCCAGGAATGAATATTGATAATGATGGTAGAATAATGTCTGATATTATATCAAATGTCGTAAAAAATGAAGACATAATATTAAAAAGTGATGGCTCTGCTATAAGATCGTTTTGCTACATTACTGATGCTATAGAAGCGATGATGCTAATATTATTAGAAGGTTTAGAAAATGAAGTATATAATATATCTAATGAAGTGGAAGAAGTTTCGATTAAAAATTTGGCAAATTTATGTGTTGATATTTTTCCAGATAAAAAAATAAAAGTAAAGTGCATTCCTCAACATTCTTCTAATAATTTATATACAAATTATAAAAGAGTTGGTTTAAATAATAAAAAATTAAATTCTTTAGGTTGGAGCCCGAAAATTTCATTAAAAGAGGGAATCGAAAATACAGTTAAGAGTTTTAATTAAATAAAAAGGAGTTAAATTATTATGAATATGGCGGTTATTTTTGCAGGCGGTGTTGGAAAGAGAATGAAAACTAATGGAACACCAAAACAATTTTTAAGATTATATGACAAGGAAATTATTATTTATACTCTTGAATTATTCCAAAATAATGAAAAAATTGATAAAATTATTATTAGTTGTTTAGAAGAAAAAATAGAATATTTAAAGGAGTTAATAAAAAAATTTAATTTAACTAAAGTAGTAAGCATAGTAAAAGGTGGAAATACAGGTCAAGAGTCAATTTATAATGCATTACAGAGCGCAAAAAAAGAATCTATTTCGGAAAAGGATATAGTACTGATACATGATGGTGTGAGACCATTAATATTACAAAAAACTATAGATGATAATATTGTTATGGTGGAGACTAAAGGAAATTCAATAACAGTAGCTCCAGCTGTTGAAACAGTTGTAAATATAAAAGATGATAAAGTAAAAAAAATATTATCTCGGAATGAATGTTTTTTAGCAAGAGCACCTCAGTCGTTTTATTTGCGAGATATTTTAAAGTGTCATGAGAAGGCAAAATTAGAAAAGAAAGAGTTCATAGATTCAGCTTCTTTAATGGACTACTATGGAAATAATTTAAATATAGTTGAAGGACCAAGCGAAAATATAAAAATAACAACACCGATAGATTTTTATATATTTAAGGCAATTTTAGATGCAAAAAGAAATATAGATGTATTTGGATTATAGTTTGATAAAAGGAGAATATAAAAATGCTTAATTTGACAGTAGGACCAGTACAATCAAATAATATTGTTAGAAAAATAGGATCAGAACAAGTACCATATTTTAGAACTGCAGAATTTTCAGAAATTATGAAAGAAAATGAAAGACTAATGTTAGAATTTTCAAGGGCTCCTAAGAACTCAAGAGCGGTATTTATGACTGCTTCTGGAACGGGGGCAATGGAGGCATCAATTATAAATACATTAAGTGATAAAGATAAAGTATTGGTAATAAATGGAGGAAGCTTTGGACAGCGTTTTATAGATATTTTAAAATTACATGAAATTCCATATGATGAAATAAAATTGGAAACTGGTAAAAAATTAGTCTATAATGATTTAAAAAAATTTGAACATAAAGGGTATACAGCATTTTTAGTGAATCTTCATGAAACTTCAACAGGTGTATATTATGATATTGAGATGATTAGTGAATTTTGTAAAAGAAACAATCTATTTTTAATTGTAGATTCTATTTCCTCTTTTTTAGCAGATGAATTTAACATGTCTAAATTGGGGGTAGATATAATGATAACAGGATCTCAAAAAGCTCTTGCTTGCCCTCCGGGAATATCTATAATTGTTTTGTCAACAAGGGCATTAGAGAGAATAGAAAAAAGTAAAGTAAAAAGTTTTTATTTTGATTTAAAAAGTGCTTTAAAAAATGGTGAAAGAGGACAAACACCATTTACACCAGCAGTAGGAATATTACTACAAATAAATGGACGTTTGAGAGAGATTAAACTTCAAGGTGGAGTTGAAAACGAAATAAAGAAAGTGGAAGCTCTTGCAAAGTATTTTAGACAAAAAATCCAGGCATTTCCATTTGAATTTGTGTCAGAATCTATGTCTAATGCAGTAACATCTTTACACCCAACAACAGCAAAGGCGAGTGATATCTTTGAAATACTTAAAGATGAATATGGAATTTGGATATGTCCCAATGGAGGAGAGCTAAAAGACAAAATATTTAGAGTTGGTCATATAGGAGACCTATCTATAAAAGATTATGATAGATTATTTGAAGTATTTAAAGACTTACAAAATCGAGGAATAATTTAAAAAGGAGAATTGCATGACTAAAGTTATAACTTATGGGACATATGATTTGTTACATTATGGACATATAAAATTACTTGAAAGAGCTAAAAAACTTGGAGATTATTTAATTGTTGGAGTAACTTCAGATGATTTTGATCGTGGGAGAGGAAAAATAAATGTTCAAGAATCTTTAATGGAAAGAGTTGCAAACGTAAAGGCTACTGGATTAGCTGACATGATTATTATAGAAGAGTATGAAGGGCAAAAAATTGATGATATTAAAAGATATGGCGTAGATATTTTTACTGTTGGTTCTGATTGGAAAGGACATTTTGATTATTTAAATGAATATTGTAAAGTTCAGTATCTTGAAAGAACTAAGGGAATTTCATCATCAAAATTAAGATCAGAACAACAATTACTAAGTATAGGACTTGTAGGAAATAGTGAAAGCAGAATTTTAAAAAAATATTGTGATGAATTTTTATATGTTAATGGAGCAAAAGTTAAATCTTTATGTACAAACAATTTAGAAATAATGCAGGAATTACAAAAAGATATTAAAGTTATAACAAAAGATTATGATACATTTCTAGATACTTGTGATGCAGTGTATATCATTTCACATCCATCTTCGCATTATCAAGAGATAAAGAAAGCTTTATTAAAAGGAAAACATGTACTATGTGAATCACCAATTTCATTGACTTTAGAAGAAACAAAGGAGTTGTTTGAACTTGCTGACAAAAAAAAATTAGTTCTTATGGAGGCGATAAAAACAGCGTATTCAATGGCATATAATCGTCTAATTTTACTTGCAAAAAGTGGACGTATAGGTAAAGTAGTATCAGTTGATACAACATGTACAAGTTTATTAGATTTAGAAAAAGTAGATTTAAAATCATCGAATATTTGGAATAGTATTACTTCATGGGGTCCAACTGCAATGTTACCTATTTTTGATATTTTGGGTACTGATTATGAACAGGTAGATTTGTATAGTCAATTTATTTCAGAGGGTAGTAAATTTGATTTATTTACAAAGGCAAATTTCAAATACAGAGATGCTGTAGCGTCTTTTAAAGTAGGACGAGGAATTAAATCAGAAGGAAATTTAGTAATTTCAGGAACAAAAGGTTATATTTATGTACCAGCTCCTTGGTGGAAAACTGATTATTTTGAATTAAGATATGAGAATCCTTTGGATAATAAGAGATATTTTTATAAATTAGATGGAGAAGGAATAAGGTTTCAATTAGTTTCTTTTTTAAGATATATTAATACTGGAAAAAGTTTTAATAATTGTGTTGATAGAAAAGTTTCATTTGAAATTAGTAAAGTTATAGAAAAATTTTATAAAGATTAATGATAAATATCATTTAACAAGTTATTGTTTTTAATTAACTAATATAAACAAATCTCAATTATTGCAATATTTATAAAAATAATTCTTTACAAATCCCACTTAAAGGTGTACTATGTACATATAAACAGTACGGTGTTCAAATGTACTGTACATAAAATATCAAGAGGGGGATACATGGAAGATTCTAAAAAGGAAAATGAGGAATTATTGAAAAAGTTATTGGCTGCACAAAAAGATTCGAAGGATGAAGAGAAATACAGAGCTGAAATTCAGGAATACTTGATGAAGAAGTTGGCTGAAAGTTCAGAGTCATCTCAGAAATTACAGGAAGAAATGGTTGACAAATATGGAATGTGGGTTACTATGAAGGAAGCAGCGAAGATAGTTAAAAGAAGTCGAAGTACTATGTATATGTACAAGAACAATGACCTCATTATTTATCGTCAGAATGACAGAGTTATATCTGTTTACACCAGAAGTTTGATTTTTGTTTTATAGAAAAAAGTTTTAATAGTATAAAGAGGAGAGCACAGAATTTTTTCTGTGCCTCTTTTATATTTTTCTTTATTTTGTATCTATTTTTTAGTATAATAAAAAAATGTTCATAAATTAGAAATTAGGAGATAAATTAATGAAAAATGAAAAAGAGTATGGGCTATTTACAGCTATTACAATGATAGTTGGAATAGTTATCGGTTCAGGGATATTCTTTAAAAGTGATAATATCCTTGTGTATACAAATGGAAGTATTATAAAGGGAGTGGCACTATTTTGCCTTGCAGCAGTTGGGATAATATTTGGATCTTTAACTATTGCAGTACTGGCCTCTAAGACTACTAAAGCTGGAGGATTAATTACTTATGCAGATGAGTATGTAGGAAGAAAGACAGCAGGTTGTTTTGGATGGTTCCAGGTATTTATCTATTATCCTTCCCTTATAGCAGTAGTATCATGGGTAGCTGGAGTATATATGTGTATGCTATTTGGATGGGAAGCATCATTTGAAAATATGGCAATAATAGGGACAATAGCATTTTTAGTATGCTTTGCAATGAACTATTTTTCAGCAGTTATGGGAGGATTTTTCCAGAACTTCTCTACTATATCAAAGGTACTATTACTTGCAGTACTATCTACTGCAGGATTTATATATGGAGATCCTAAATTTATCCAAAGTTCAGCTACTGCACATGGAAGTTTTTCATGGCTTGCAGCACTTGCACCTATTGCATTTTCATATGATGGATGGGTAGTATCTACTTCAATCTCTCATGAAATAAGAGATTCTAAAAAGAATCTTCCAATAGCATTGATAGTGGGACCAATATTTGTTCTTTTAGCATATATATTCTATTTTGTAGGAGTATCTATATTAGTGGGCCCTCAGGAGATCATAAGGCTTGGAGATGCTCATGTAAATAGGGCAGTTACCATGCTATTTGGTAATGCAGGAGCAAAAGTCTTTTTAATCTTTATTATTATATCAGTTCTTGGTACTTTAAATGGATTTACTTTAGGTTCACTTAGAATGCCATATTCTCTAGCAATAAGAAATATGTTTCCAATGAGTGAGAAGGTAGGATATATTGCACCAGGTCACCATGTACCTAAATATTCAGCTAAGATATCATTTGTACTTGCCATTCTATGGATAATACTTAACTACGTGACACAAAAATACAATATGATACCTAACTCTGATGTGTCAGAGATACCTATAATAGCAAGTTATATTTTGTATATAATCCTATATATATGCGTTATAAAGATGTATTTTACAAAAGAGGTACCAAGTATAGCAAGAGGAGTAATTATCCCTATAATAGCTATATTAGGGTCTCTAATGATAATAGTAGGTGGAATGCAAAATCCAATGACATTTATCTATCTTGGAATCTGCCTAATCTTTATTATAGTTGCCTATATTTATCTTTTAAAAATTGACAAAGATAGGCTTAAATAGTATAATTTTTATGAATAAATTATTAGTGGAGGATGGAATGAATAATCAGTTAGAGGAAAGAAAATATTATGAGGAAGACGAAATAGATCTATTGGATCTTGTAAGAACAGTAATGCAACATAAGGGGTTAATTGTAATAACTACAATTATATTTATGGTTGTATCACTATTTGGGGGATATTTTTACAATAAAAGTAAAGCTGTAACTACAGCAGTACTGACTTTAGACTATCCAGGAAGAGAAAAAGGATTAACACCTGATGGTGGAATTCTTACATCAGATTCTATATTGCCATTAGAGGCATTTCAATCAGTATATGAAGAGTATAAAGATCAGATAAAAAGTAAAGATTTTAAAGAGTTTGTAAAGAATAATCAGTTGGTATGGATGGTACCAGATTATATTCAAAAGAGAATAAAAGATGCAGCTAACAGAGGAGAAAAGTATGAGTATACTCCTATAGACTTCCAGATAAATTCGAAAGAAAACACTAAGGTAGTTGGAGCATTAGCTAATGATGCACTTGAGAGTTTTTTAAATAAATATAGACCTAATTATGTAATTGATCCTATAAGCATAAAGAAAGATTATGATTATCCAGTTGTTTATCAGCTTATAGATGATAAGATAGAAGCTTTAAAGGTTTTGATTGCAGATAGAGAAGAGAAGAAGTTCATATCAAATAAATCAGGATTCTCATTTGATAAGATTATGCAAAATATAGCAAGTCTTGAAAAAATAGAGCTTCAAGACTACTATTCATACTATACAGTACATCAGTTAAGTCTTGACAGTAAAACAAGAGATTTAAGATTTAAATCTGATATTCAAGTACTAAAAATGCAAAGAGATGCACTTAAATCTCAAGCAGCAGTACTAAAATCAATGATAGATGAGTACAAACCTAGTGAAAAGAGCTTTGTACTTGCAAATGTTGGAGAGCTTGATAAGAAAGTAACTCAAGGTGATGCATACTATGGAAAAATGCTTGATGAGTATTTTGCTTTAAATAAAGAGATAATTGCTAAAGAAAGCACAATATCAAGACTTACAGAAGAGAGCAAACTTACATTAACATATCCAACTGAAGAACAGCAGAAAGCTATAAATGAAAAACTTGATATTTTAGTAAATAAACTTAATAAGATAATAGATGAAGTAAATCAGTTAAATGATGAATATACTCGTGTAACTTACTCAAACATGATATCAATCAGTTCACCAGTTATTACTACAACTACTGGAAAACCATTATATATGTATCTAGTTGTTGGTTTAGTATTAGGTGGATGCTTTGGAATATTCTTGGCATTTGCAAGTGAGTTCAAAAAAGATTACAAGAAAAGATATTCTAAATAGTGATTGAGTAGGTAGTAAACCTCCTCTTTTTTTAAAGGAGAAAATAATGAAAAGAGTTTTTCTATATGATATGGATCGAGTCCTCTTTATATTTCTATTACTTGTTAACTTAGAAGTGGATGAGATTACCTATGTAACATATGAAAATAAAGAGGATAAGGTCAAAAATTTACCAGGGGATAAGATAATACTTAAAAATAGCAGGATGTATTCAAAATACAGCTTCTTAAACAGATTTAAGATGTCAGGGTACATAAAATCTTTAAGAAATGAGTATAAAGATATGCTAAAAGGTATAGCAGGTGATGATATAGAGCTATATGGAATGGATAATCTGGAACTTGGAAAAAGGGTATTTTACAGGGAGAAGATAAATATAATTGAAGAGGGACTTCTAAACTATATGCCTTACAAGGTTGTAGAATCCAAGTGGAAAAGATTTATCCAGAATACCATACTTTCCCTATATGGACTTGGAGAGAGAAGAGTCTTTATGGGATATGGAGATCTTATTAAAAAGGTATATCTTACAAAGGATCTGTGTAAAGAGATACCTAAAGGATTAGAATTCAAGGCAGAGGTATTGGACCTTAAAGCTCTGTGGGATAAAAAATCTTTAAAAGAGCAGGACCTTATTAAAAATGTATTTGGATTTAATGGTGAAATCTTAGATAAGGTCCATGATGAAACTGTAATGCTATTTACTCAGCCATTATCTGAGGATGGAGTGTTAAGTGAAGAGGAGAAAATAGCTCTATATGGAAAGATAATTGAAAAATACAAAGGACAGTCTCTTATTATAAAAGGGCATCCAAGGGAAAAAACTGACTATGGAAAGTATTTTCCACACTGCTATGTAATGAAGGAGAGATACCCAATTGAGCTTTTAACAGTGATGGGAGTTAGGATGACAAGGGCTGTGACTCTTTTTTCAACTGCAGTATTTGGACTTGGTAAAGATGTTGTAATTGATTTTTATGGAAGTGAAGTGGATCCTAAGCTTCTAGCCAGATTTGGGAGCTGTGATAATATAATGAAAAGGAATAGTTTTCTATAGAGGGATATATGAAAGATGGAAAAAAGATAGGTAAAAACATTGGTTGGCTTATGTTTGACAGCTTTTTTATACTTTTTCTGCAGTTTGTAGTAGGTATAAAGGTTGCCAATTTTTATGGTGCAACACTATATGGTAAGTATAATTATGCTGCGTCACTGATAGCCTTTTCAGCAATATTTTTCGAACTTATCAATGGAAGGGTAATTAAAAAATTCTATACTGATGAGAGCTTTGACAGGGTTGTATACAATGTAAATCTGTTTCGTAACACCCTTGCAATTGTTCTATTTTTTGTACCAATAGCTATTCAGATATTTGTTCCTATGGATAGCCTTCTATTCTATATGCTGGTTCTTATGGCATTTGATAATATTCTGGTTACATCTACATCTGGAATAGAGAACTTCTTTGAGTTTAAGCTTGAGTCTAAAAGGATAGTTATATCCAATAATATAGTGAAGATACTTTCATATTCACTCCAGTATCTCTGTATATATCTTCATATTGGAATAATTATGATTCCAGCTATAAGATGTATTGGTAACTTTATAAGGATGTGCCTTTTAAAGTATCAGTACAGAAAAGATTACTTAAGCAAAGTATCTGAAACTCAGAAGAAAAAGGAAAGATTTGATAAGTCTCTGATATTTAAAATGATAGATGAGAGCAAGTTTTTATGGATTACCTTTATCTCATTTCTTGTATATACCCAGATAGATAAGCTTATGATAGAGCAGTATTTAGGAGTTGCCCAGGTAGGAGTGTACACAATAGGGGTACAGCTATCTATAATACTATCTATACTTATTGGTCCTGTGCAGAACTCCATATTTCCCAAGATGCTGGAGCTTCATAGAGAGGATATGGCAAAATACAGGAAGTTTTATCTTTTTATAAATAGTGGAGTGACACAGTTTTACCTGTTTGCTACCCTGCTTTCAATAGCAGTAGTAAAGATACTATTTAAATATGTCTATGCACCTGAGTATAACGGAGCAATTATGGTGTACTCAATACTTGCTTTTTCAATACTTGTCAAGGCAAATGCATCACTTCAAACAGGGCATATGACAATTAGAAATATTACAAAAAAGAGCTTTTATAAGTCTTTTTTAGGACTTTTAATAAATATAGTGTTAAATATGGTACTCATTCAGAAATATGGTGTAAATGGTGCTGCAATAGCTACACTTTTAACTCAGATAATAGCACTGTTTGTTATAGATTTCTTTATACCAGAGTATAGAGAGCATGCAATGATACAACTAAAGTCATATAATACCCTGTTATTTGGAAAAATGTTGTATAATAGATTAAGGAAGAAATAAATTTTGAAGGTGATTTAAAATGTATAAAGGGAAAAAAATATTAGGTCTTATCCCAGCAAGAGGTGGGAGTAAGGGTATACCTTCTAAAAATATAATAGAGATATATGGAAAACCTCTTATCCAGTACTCTATTGAGTGTGCAAAAGGTTCTAAATACTTAGATAGAACCATTATTTCTACTGATGATATAAAAATAAAGGATGTAGCAGTAAAATGTGGTGGAGATGTACCATTTATGAGACCACCTGAACTTGCTCTTGATACATCAAAGACCATAGATGCTGTAGTTCATGCAATAAACTGGTTAAAGGAACATGGAGAGGAGTATGACTATCTTGTACTTCTTCAAAATACAGTGCCACTTAGAAAGCCATGGCATATAGATGAGGCCATTGAAAAGCTATTTGCAAGTAATGAAAAATCCCTTGTAAGTGTTACTGAGGTAGATGAAAACCCTGTACTTATGAGAACAATCAATGAAGATGGTACAGTTCACAACCTTCTAAATGTCAATAGTACAATGAGAAGACAGGACTTTCCAAAATTCTATAGAGTAGATGGAGCAATCTATATTCAGAAGCTTGATAAGGATTTCGGATTAAATACAAGTCTAAATGATGGTCGTCTTTCTTACATAATTGAGGAAAGATACTCTGTAGATATAGATACATATCTGGATATCAGAAAAATAGAGTACTATTTGGAACAGGAATTAAATCAGAACTAAATTCGTAAATAAATTGTTGTCAATGGGAAAAAATATGTTATAATTATAAAAAATGTTCACATTTTCATTAAGAAGTAATATTAAGATATATATGGTTATTTTATCGTGGAATTTTTTAAGGTCTGGGACCTGTAAAGGTGGGGAAAGTATGAATAAGAAACTGTATTTAGACGTATCATCTTCTGATGAGGAAACAGCAAAGAAACTTGGAGCAAAATTTGATAAGAGAAGGAAGCTATGGTATACAGATGCAGACCCTGAAAAATATATCAATTTTGCCAAATGGATAATCAGAGAGAAAAAAGATGTTACTACAATAGTGTGTGACTATATTTATATTATCCAAGGTACCAAAACATGTAAAAACTGTAATCAGGAGACTGGTATAATAGGCCTTGGAATAGAAAAATTCGTAGAGATATTTGCCATATATGGTGATGATGAAAAGACAAAGCCTGTGTACATCAATGAGATGTCAGGATTTGATGGTGAGCAGAATATGTATATCACCTGGATTGAAAATGAGAAGGAGATTCCTCCATTTATGCTAAAATACCTAAAGGAGAACTATCCAGTGAAAACAGGAATTTCAGAGATATCTGGAAAGGTTTTTGCCAACCACTGTGAGCACTGTGGAGCTCTTTTAGAAAAGGATGAGGTATTTGGAGA
The DNA here is from genome assembly GCF_018205345.1 of Fusobacterium sp. DD2. Taxonomy (NCBI): domain Bacteria; kingdom Fusobacteriati; phylum Fusobacteriota; class Fusobacteriia; order Fusobacteriales; family Fusobacteriaceae; genus Fusobacterium; species Fusobacterium sp. DD2. Next base: position 12,953 of record NZ_JADRHM010000011.1, on the reverse strand, counting down.
GCCTTTTATGCTGTCTGATGATGATTTTGAAAAGAATATTAAAAAGTCAAAAGAGTTTAAGATAAAGAGAGTTCCTCTAAAGGAAAATATAAGACTTGACTGTGAATATAGTGCAAGTGTCAATGAAACTGACGATATGTACCTTACATATGGTGATATAGAGGATGTTACATTATAAAAATAATATTTCAATTTTATATAATAAAAACAAGGAGGTAGAGCTATCTGAATCAAGATAGCAAGGAAAAATTGAACGTAGAAAAAATAAGAAAGTATTGCGTAATTGCGTTTATCGTAGTTGGATTGGTTGCATTTGTTATGGAAAAAATAAATGCTCCTGAGATATATGAAGGTGAAGGAGATGGATTTGCTGATACTATAAAAGTGCAAATCGCTGCTAAAAAAGAAAATGGAAAAGTAAAAATACTTGATGTTAAATACGAACATGGAGATACTGATGCAGTAGCAACTCCAGCAATAGAAGAACTTATTGCTAAGTTAAAAGAAACTCATGACGTTGACAGTCTTGATATAGTTTCTGGAGCTTCATACACATCTGAAGGATTTATAGATGCTGTAAATGATGCAATATCAAAGATAAAATAGTAGATAATCAAACTATCTTCAAGTAGTGAGTATGTGAAACTTTTTCTGTAAATAGTAAAAGATTAAGGTTCTTTGTCAAATAGTATTGCTGAACCAAAATAAGGTAAAAATTCATAAGATTTTGATGATTCGGGTTTAACCGAGTCGTCAAAATCTTTCTCTATTAAATCACTTTTTACTTTCATTAATATTTAAATTTTATTATTATAAAAAATCTGAAGAGAATCAAACTTTAAATATTGTATGTATTAAAATCTATTAATCCTCTAATTATCATAATACGTTTTCTGAAGTTAGAAAAGCAATAATATCTACAAGAAAATGTTTTAACACTCTTTATTAAATTATTAGGTCCTTCTATCATTCCATTATTGTATGTCGTTAGAAGAGTATTGGTAACAAATTCTTTATATTTTTTCAATGTTTTTGGCTCAGTTCTCATATAATGGTAAGTTTCTTTTCTATACTGCACCCAAAATCTTAGACGACTAAGATGGAAGGTGTAATTTTTTTATGGCTAAATTAACAAATGAACAAAAAATTGAAATTTATGAAAGAAAATTAAAAGGTGAATCTTTAAGAAAGTTAGGTCGAGAATTTAAGGTAAATTTTCATAGATTGGAGTATTTAGTTAGACTTCTAAAAAAACATGGATATGGTATTCTTAGACAAGGCAAAAATAACCATTATTCTAAGGAATTTAAAGAATCTACAATTAATAGGGTTTTATTGAATAATGAGGCTATTTTGTCAGTAGCGCTTGATGTTGGGCTTAGTTCAGATGGACAGTTAATAAATTGGATTAAAAAATACAAAGAAAACTGCTATAATGTCATAGAAAAGAAAAGAGGAAGAAAGGCTAAAACTATGACTAAAATAAAAAAAACTAAGAAAACACTAACTAAAGAAGATAAAATTAAAGAATTAGAAAATAAAATTTTGTATTTAGAAGCAGAAAATGAGTATTTAAAAAAGTTGAATGCTCTTGTTCAGGAAGAAGAGTTAGCAAAGAACAAAAAGTCAGAGTAATAACTGAACTTAGAGCTAAATATCCTTTAAAAATATTACTTTTAATATCTGGTATAGCAAGAGCTACATACTATTTTTATCTGAATAAGCAGGATACTGATTTAAAAAATAAAGATATCATTGATAAAATCAAAGAAATATTTTATGGACAAAAAATAATTATAGGAATATAAAAGAATTAAAATTAGCGATAGAAGAGTATATAGATTATTATAATAACAGAAGAACTAAGGAAAAATTAAAAGGATTAAGTCCTGCAAAATACAGGAATCAATCCTTGTCAGTTAATAAGTAAAATATGTGTCTAAGAAAAAGGGTTCATTACATACCTTTTTATTATTATCATATCATTTTTGTGGTTATTAACATGTCACATGAAATAGTTATGGGCTTTATATTTTTGTGTCACATTATATTTTATAATTTATTGTTTGAAAAGTTTAGAAAAAGAGGTATAATACAACTAAATAATGATTCTATTGTGGATAAATAGTGTTAGTTATAATATACATTTAAATAAATAAAATATCAAACTATTACAAGGGAGGAAAAATGGGGAATAAATATTTAAATGAAAGTCAAAAAATATTAAAACGATTTGTGAAAAAATCATCTAGAATAACTTATTCAACATCACTTTTGGTAAGTTTTCTAATCACAGGAGCGATAGGATATTCAGCAGAGATAAGTGAAGCTATACCTACAAGAGAAGAATTAGCAGCTAAGGTTTCAATTGAAAAAGAACATGTTGAAAAAATAATAAAAGAAAATAAAAGTGAGATAGATAACTTAAATCTAGAAATTGAAAAATTGTTAAGAAGAGGAGCCTTTTGGATAAAGTCATTAGATTCTTCTTACCAAGTGTTTTTCAATGGAATTTGGAACAAAAGAACAGAGAATAAAAATAGAACAAAAGCAAATTTTAATTCTAGCGAATATACATCAAATATTCCACAATCATTAAACAAATGGGATACTATATACGATGGAACATATTATGGAAGTAATGGAGTCATAAAAAATAGGATAGAATTTACAGATAGTATTGATTTTGGAGCTAACATAAAACCAAAAAGTGTTGATGAAAAACAGTTATCTGTACCAAACATAATTAAAAAAGAGGTTTCATTGGTAAGTTTTAATCCTCCTTTAGAGCCAGTAATAGAGATTGAAACTCCAAATGTTAAAAATCCACAACTGGTAAAGACTGTAACACCTAATATACCAAGTGTCCATGTGGATAAACCAAGTGATATTTCAAGTTTGACACCTGTAAATGTAGCAGAAATTAAAGCAATCAATATAAAAATAAATGAGCCTAAAGTAGTTGAGCCAGTAAAAGTTAATGCACCAACTGTAGAGGCTCCGTCTGTGCCTGGTGGATTCAACCCTAGACTTATAGCTCAACCGGATATACCAAAAATAAAAGAGATAGTAGTACCCCAAATTGAATCCCCTGAGCTTACAGGAGGAGGTGCCAATCCTAGTTATAATAGATATTCTATTTGGTGGGGAACTAATGCTGGGATGATATCTCAAATATCTGTAAAAAAAGGTATTATCACAATTGCTGATAATACAAAAGTTGAAGGTTATGAAGGAGATGCCAGTATTGCAAAAGATATAGGATATATAAAATCTCAAAGTAATCAAAGCGAGACAGTTTCTAATGGAACATACGAAAACCAGATATTTTTTAGTACTCTTCTAAATGTACCGTATTCAGAATTTAGTAGAGATGTTGTAATAAATGTAAATAAACCAGAATATAAAGTGATAGATTTAGAAACTGAAGGTCGAGTTAAATTAAAAACTGGTGAGTATGGGACTATAGAAAAATATAAAAATAGAGGATATATAGATTCTGATAAAAATAAGCTATTAAAAACTTATAAAGCATATTCAGGAATAGTAGGAGATAACCCTGACGAGGAGTTATTATTTATTAATAAAGGAAAAATAAATTTAAATGCAAGTAAATCAAATTATTTCTTTACTACTTCACATAATGACGGTAATTATAGAACGAATTTTATTGATAATGAGGGAATAATAACTGCTAAGGGAACTGATAGCATTATAATTAAGCATAGTCCAGATACAAGTCAGGCAAAAGCATGGATATACTCGAATACAGGGAAAATGTATGCTGATGGAGAAAGGTCAATAATTGTTGGTTGGGCATATAAATATCTATCTTCTGGAAGAGCAGGATTTATAAATGATGGAGAAATAAAAGTTAGAGGACAAAAGGGGATAGGAGTATTCTTTTCACAAGATGAAGGTAATAGTGCCATGAGAGATGGTCATCTTGTATACCTTAAAAAATCTATAGATTTATTAGGAGACGAGTCTATAGGATTTGTTTCAAAAAATACAGGAGAAGGAGCTAGAAATGTAAAAAATCTTGTGAATTTTACAATTGGAAAAGAACCTCCTCAAGATTTTGGAAACATTAATGGAAATGACGCAAGTTATGTAGAAAAAGCTATAGGAATATTGCAAGATCAAAGAAAGGAAACTAAAGCAGCTACTTTGATAGCAATAAATAATTATGCAAAAGAAAGTATAGGTATTTATGCTAAAGAAGGAACTTTTAACACGGTTCAAAATAAAGATTTAAATATAAAAAATAAAATTGTTATAGATGGCGGAAAAAATAATATCGCTTTTGGAATCGAAAATTCGGCAAAAATTATTTTCGATGGAGATATAATTATAAGTGATGGGGAAGGAAATGGAATAGGACTTCTTAAGGGAAATACTTCATCTTCTTTAAAAATCACTGGGAATGTAAAGGTTGGTAGCGAAAATAAATTTTTAAATAATTCAGTTGTAATGTACACAGAAGGCTCTCAAGTTAAGTTACCAGAAAACAGCTTATTTTATTTAAGTGGTAATTCAGTAGCACTTTATGCTCAGAATAGTGGAACTATTGATTTTTCAAGAATAAATAAAAATGGAAATCCAACGATTACTATAAAAAGTGATGATAATCAAGGAACAGCAGTTATTGCAAAAGATGGTGGAATAATAAATATATCCAATCAACGTATAAAAATCGATAAAGGAGCTACATCAATTTTAGCAATTGGTAATAATTCGCAGGTAAATGCACAAGGTGCTACTTTGGATTATGATGGAAATGGATATTCTGTATTTGCAAAAGATGGTGGAACAATAAATCTTACAAATGGGAATATTATTTTACGTGGGAAATCTATAGCGATGGAATTGAATAAAAATATAAGTAACCCTGTTACATTCACAAATGGTAAAATAACAGTCATGTCAGATGATGTAAATGTATTTAATCTTGTAAATATAGGAACAATTAGAGTATCTCAAATAAAAGATGATGTAAAAAATCAAGTTGGAACCAATATAACTATTGAAGCAGGAACGAAGGCTGATGGAAGTAAATATGATAAATATAGATTAGCAGCTGTAGATGGTGGAAATTTAGATATAGATGTTGCTTTAAATAAGAGTGATAATAATTTAGAGAGTCCATCTAACTATTACTTTAGAAGATTTTTAGGACAAAGATTAAAAATAAATGTTAATAATAATGTTACTGCAAAGCTAAATTCAAAGGATTCAGAATTTTTTAATGATCAAGTTGTGGCATTAGAAGGAAATTCAAGTAAAAAGGCAACTTCAGTTGAAGAAACACAGATAAATTTAGCAAATGCTACAGTAGAAGCAGATAGAACTGATGCAGGAAATGGTGCAGTTGGATTATTTATAAACTATGGAAAAGTGGATATAGATGATAAATCTAAAATACTAGTAGAAAAAGGAAGCAATACAGTAAATAATAAAGCCATAGGAGTGTATGCAGTAGATGGTTCAATTGTTACAAATAAAGGAGCAATAGAAGTTGGAGGAAACAATTCTATAGGTATTTTAGGACTGGCATATAGACTTGATAATGGAGCTCTAATAAAAAATGAATTTGGTGGGAAAACTGGAGAAGGAAATATTTCTATAACAAATAGCAAAGACATAAAAATGTCTGGAGAAAACGCAATAGGAATATATGCTGAAAATAATAATACAAACTTAGCAGATTCAAATCATGTAATAATAAATACTGGAAATATAACAACTGGAGATAAAGGGATAGGAATATATGGACATAATGTTATAATAACACCAGAATTAGGAAATATAAATATCAGTAACAAAGGAATTGGAATATATAGTAGCGATTCAAAAGTTGGAAAAGAAACAAAAGATCTGGGAACAGTTACTTTTAATGGTGATAATGGAATTGGTATATATTTAGCAGGAGATCAAAATAAAAGTACAGTTTCATCAGGTACCCTAACTCTTTCAAATCCAAATGCAAAGAATGGAAATATTGGATTATTTGTTGATTATACTCAAAATTTGGCTTCGTATGATATGAAAACAAAAGTAAATGTGGGGGATTCGAATAATATAACAGCATATTATTCAAAATCTGGGGATATAAATCTACTTGTATCTGGAAAGATTAATGAAAATAGTGTTGGAGTTGCAGGTGCTACTGAGAAGAAGTTGACTTATGGTAATGGAAATGATTCGTTTACATTTGAAGTTGGTAATAATTCTACAGGAATAGTAGGTAAAAATAATGATATAGTTTTACAAAAAAATGCCCAAATTCAGCTTAAAGGAGAAAAAAGTGTAGGAATATATGCTGAAGGTGAAAAGAAAGTTGAAGATTTAGGTAAGATAACTTTAGAAAATAAGAATACAGTTGGAATTTATGGAAGAAATAAAGCAAAAGTGGAATTGAAAGATACTTCGAATATCGAATTTAGCTCAGATTCAAAAGAAAGTATAGGAGTATATCTTGCTGGATCAAATGCCAATATAACAGACTCTGATTTGACTTTTAATCAAAAGCCTGAAAACAAAAATATATTGATATATCTACAAGGATATAATACAGAAGGAAGTACAATTACTTTGAAGAATCTTCATGTAAATCCTAGTGAAACTTCTGTAGGAGATAATAGAACTATAGGAGTATACATGGACACATCAGTTGCCAATAATAATGGTAGCGTAGTAAATACTTTTAAAGGTAAAGTAGAAACTGAAAATAAGGGTATAGGAATCTATGCTAAAAATAGTGGAAATGAAAAAAATATTTATAATAGTTTTGAAAATTCAGAAATACTGTCTAAAAATGAAGGAACAGCTGGAATATTTGCAGATGGTAATATTAAAATAAAAAATTCTGCGATAAAGGCTCAAGATAAAGGGATAGGAATATATGGAAATCATGGAACTATTAATATTGATGGAACTAATAATATTGAAATTTCTAAAGGTGGAACAGGAATTTATCTTACAAATGGAAGTAATCTTAAAGGAGGGGTTCTTTCTTTAAAAAATGATACAACTGGAACAAATGCAGTTGGAGTATATTATAACAAGGGAACTGTAAATGGAGAACTTAATCATGATACTGAATTAAATATTGGTAGTGGAAATAATCTTATGGCTCTATATATCGCTGGAGGAGTACATATTAAGAATTCTAAAAATATAGGAATATTAGCAGGAACTGAAAATGTTGCTACATATTTGACAGGAAATTCTCAATTTGAAAATATTGCTGGAATAAATATAGAGGGAAATAGTGATAAATCTTCAGGAATTTATGTGGCAAATGGAACTGGAATTAATAGTGGAAAAATAGTTATAAAGGATCTTATAACACCTAGTTCTCTTTCTGTTGGTATGGCAGCTGTAAAAGACTCAGGAGCATTGAAAAGTGAAGTTATAAATAATAAAGATATAGAAGTAACTGGAGATGCAGTTGGAATGTATGTTGCTGATTCTTCAGTGGGAGAAAATAGTGGAAAAATTATTTCTTTAAATAAAGATACTCTTAAATCAACAGGAGTTTATGTAAATGGACAAAATGCTCATTTTAAAAATAAAGGAGAAATAGAATCACAAAATATTGCTCTAGCTCTTAAAAATACAAAAGAAAATAATATTAAAGCTGGAAATTTAAAATTAACAGCTAATTCAGCAGTTGGAGTATATGCAGCTAATTCAGTAATAGATTTTGATATTATGCCAATAGTAAATTCAGGTATAAAAAATGCCATATCTCTGTATGCAGACGAAGGAACAAAGATTGATGGAAAGATTTCAGCAGTGAATGGAATAGGAAATATAGGTGTGTATCTGAAAGATTCAAGTGTAATTTTTGGAAATAATTCAAAGATAATAGTTGGTAATGGAGAAAGAAATAATTTTGGAATAGGAATCTATGTAGGAAAAGGCTATAATGGACCTATAAAAGCAAATGTTAAACAACAGGGAGAAAAAACTATTGGAATATCACTTGAGAGTGGTGATGTGAGTACGACAACAAAAGTTGTATATAGTGGAGAATTAAATGTTGGAAAAGGAATAGGAGTATTAGTTCCTGAAAAAACAGAATTTAAAACAGATAATGCAACATTTAATATTGATGGCGGGGCAGGAATTGTCATCAAAAAAGGAAAAGTTGATATAGGAAATGCTGGAAATACAAAAATGGTCTTTGGAGATTCTAAAGGGACAGCAATCTATCAAGAAGATGGAGAAATTAATGTTGGTTCAAATCTTATAATTGAAGGACAGGGAAGTTTTATAACTCTAAATAATTCAAATTCAACGATTGACTCTGTTATACCTGTTGCCAAAGATGGAGTAGGGGTATATGGAGTATACAATAGTTCATTACAAAATTATTTATTGAATCTTGGACCTAATGGAAAGATAAATCTGAATGGAGATAATTCTATAGGAATGGCAGCGTCTGTAAAAGGAGTTAGTCCTAATAAGGTTGAAATTAGAAATGATGGATCAATAGTTTCTTTATCAGGAAAAAATGGAATAGGAATCTATGCAAAAGGTGCCACAGTAAGAAATAATAAAATAGAGGTGGGAACTTCTGGTATAGGTATATATACAACAAATGAAGATGCTGATAAAAATACTAAAGTAGAAAGTAAAAGCATTATTTTAACAGGTGATGATTCAATAGGAATATTTGCAAATAAATTTGATTCAAATGAAATTATTAATCCTGGAAAAATAGAGTCAAAAGGGACAGGACAAAAAGGACTTTATGTAAAAGGTAACCAATCTAAAACAAGTATTAAAGATTTTGAATTTACTTCTTTAAAAGATGGAATAGGAGTAATATTTGAAAATGGAGAATTCGCTCTTGATTCTACTAATAAAAATAAGATTGTAATTGGAAATACAGAGAATAAAGAAAAAAGAGGAATCGGAATTGTCACAGAAAAAGCTCATGGAACTATTTCAAAAACAGATATTGTCCTTGGAAAAGATTCAATAGGAGTTTATGTAAAAGAGAGTACAGTAAAATTTGATAGTGGAAGTATAAAATCAGATTCTGGAGATTCAATTCTTGTTTATGCTGACAAAAAAAGTAATATTGAATTGGAAAATCTAGATGGTGGTCTAGCTGTTAGAGAAAATGGAATTGCTCTTGCAGTCAGTGGAGGTAAAGTAAGTACGACAAATCCTACAGACATTAAAGTAAATGGTGTTAACGGAATAGGAATCTATGCAAAAGGTGATACTAGTAATCCTGCTGACATATCGGAAAATTTTAAAGTAAATGTTTCTAATGGTGGAGTAGGTATATATGCTAAAGGAAATGTTACATCTTATGGAACATTGACTCATTTAAGTGGAAATAATACAAAGGGGTATATTTTTGAAGATATTACACATATGGTCGATGCATCAGAAATTGTACTTGGGGAAGGCAACGCTACAGGACAAATAGGTGTATATGCAAAAGGAATTGGACATGGAATTAAGCTTAGAGGACTAAGAATAAATTCTGGAAAAAATATAGGAGTATATAATACAGCTGATCAAAATATTATGAATAATGGAGATATAATTGTAATAAACAATAATTCTGCAGATACTTCAGTTGGAATATATTCGACAAATTCTGATACTTCTAATATTAGAAAAATATCAACAGCTGGAAAGATAATAGTTGGAGAAAATAATGTAGGTATATATGGTATAAATACTGGAGTGGAACAAACAGTTGATAAAGATATAACTGTTGATTCCAATGGTATAGGTATTTTATCTGAAAATATCGATTCTTACTATGGAAAAGGAAATATCGATGTTAAAGGAAACATTACTGTAAAAGATAGTGGTATTGGTATTCGAAGTAAAAATGCTGATATAAAACTTGCTAATAATTTAAATGTAGGAAATAACGGAGCTAAAGGAATCTATGCAAGTGAAAAAGGAAATATAAATATTGTAGGAGATATGACAGTTGGTGATAATTCAATAGGAATATATAAAAACGGAAGTGGAAAGATAGAAACTACTTCTGGCAAAAATATTAGTATTGGAGAGAATTCATATGGAATATTTACTGAAAATTCCGAAATTGTAAATAATTCAAATATCAAGGTAGGCAAGAACGGTATTGGAGTTGCAGGTACTAAAAATATAACTTCAAATGGTGATATAATTGTTGGTGATGGTGGAGTTGGACTCTATGCAAAAGATAGTGGAGCAAATGTAGTATCTTCAGGAATTCATACAATTGGTAATGATAAAGCAATTGGTATCTATGGTGAAAATGTTAATATCAATGTAAAATCGAGAAGTAAAATGACAATTGGTGAACATGATAGTATAGGGGTTTTATCTCTAGGATCTGGAAATATAACTATTAATGGAATATCTGGAAGTATGACAGTAGGAAAAGATTCTATCGGTATCTACAAAAAAGGAACAGGAAACATGAAGGTAAGTAATTCAAATTTAGAAGTTTTAGATAAAGGGTATGGAATCTATTATTTAGGAACAAATAAAGATGGACTGCAGGTAGAAAATACAAATATGAATCTTGGAAAGGAAGCTGTAGGTGTATATGGACAGAAAACAATTATCTCTTACAAAGGAGATATTCATGTAGGAGAAACAACTATAGGTAAAGGTGGATTTGATAATCCTGCATTAAATAAGAACTCAATAGGTATTTTTGGAGAAAATTCACAAGTAGAATACACTGGACATATGATTGTTGATAAACCTCTATCAGTAGGGCTATATGCATATAAAGAGCAAAATGGAAGCGGAGTTCCAACAGCATCAATAACATTGAAATCAGGGGCAGTTCTCGATGTATCAAATGGTGGTATAGGTATCATGGGAGGTTCTGGAATTCATGAAATATTAATTGAAGAAAATGCTAAAATAAATGTAGACGGAAGTACAAATGAAGGAAAGAATCCATCTATGGGTATAGTTTCTTATAGTGGAAATATTATAAATAAGGGTGAAATTAATTTATCTAATGGAGCATCTGGAGTATATCTTGGTGGGATAGCAAGTCTTGTAAGTGAAGGAAAAATAACAGTAGACGCTACAAGTAATAAAATTCAATTAAAAGGTGTTCGTGATGCAAATGTAGGCGGAATAAAGATAACATCAATTGGAAAAGTTACTATTGATAATAGAATAATAACAGGGGGAATTGTTCACATAAAAGGTGATTTGACAATGGATGGTTTGGGAATTGATATAAGTACTTCAAAACCAGTAATTAAAGCTGATAATGTTGAAGGATTGGCATATATTCTTCCAAACTTTACTTCTGGAAATTCAATACAAAAATATACAATTCCTGATGTATTTAGAGTAGCTCCAGAGGGAATAGGAACATTTACTGGAGATATCAAATCTGCTTCTGTATCATGGATTGCTAAGATATCTAGTGATCCAAACTTGGTACCACCTACAGAAACTAGAGATATAACTATGGTAAGAATTCCATATCAAAATCTTATCAAAGGTGAAAGATATAAAAACTTAGGTTTAGGTTTAGAAAAAGTTAGACTTTCAATACCTAAGACTGAAGTTTCAAATGAATTTAAATCTCTAGATGAAATAACTACTCATGAAGAATTTGCAAGTGCCTTGGCAGATATAAGAGGGGATATATATTCAAATATTCAAGAGAGAATGAGAACTGTGGAAAATATTTATGACAGATCTTATGAAGAATTATTGTCATCATATAATGTTACAAGAAATGTAAATAAATTTAGTGTTATAAATGCAAGAGGAAAACATAGAGATAATACACTTGGTGTGGCTGGATACAAATATAACTCAACAGGACTTCTATATTTACGTGATAATGAACGTTATTCTTATGGTGGAAAATTTGGTTGGTCTGCTGGAATTACAGAAACTAAGTTTGATTTTGAAGGAAAAACAAATAGAGGTTCAAAAGAGAGAATATTATCTGGAAAAGTAGGTGTTCATTATCAAAAAGCATTGAATAAACACGATGAAGATGTAAAACTTAAATATTTGACAAGAGCAGAATTAACACTTAATAGACATTCGGCAAAAAGATATATGCAATTGGGAAATGATGTTTATAGAGTTAGAAGTACATATTACTCTACAAATTTATCTTGGAAAAATAGAGTTATGTATGATTATGATATAACTACTCAATGGACAATTAAACCATATGCAGGAGTAGATTTCTCTTATGGACATTTCAGTACAGTAAAGGAAAAAGATGATACTTTAGCTTTAGAGATAAAAGATAATAATTATTTTATCACTACACCTAATGTTGGAGTAGAAACAAAATATAGAATTCCATTTGGAGAGAATAAACAAGTTATTTTGAAGGCTGACTCTGAAGTAGATTATGATATGAATAAACTTTATACCAAAGCAAATGAAGCAAAACTTAAAAAAGCAGATACAGAATATTATAAACTTTCTGAACCAAAGGCAGATAGACTTGGATTATCACTTGGAGCAGAGATAGGAATAGAAAAAACAGATAATTATGGAGTAACTTTGAGAGCGGAATACAATAAAGGTCGTAAATCAGATATTAATTATGGAATACATTTCAATTTAAAATTTTAATTAATAATTATTTATTGAAGACCAAAAGATGGCAGATAATTATTGAAGAAAAAGTACTTATTTGTTAAATTCCGTTTATGTACTAGATTAAAATAAAAAGATTTATTGTCAAATAATGTCAATGAACTAAAATAAAATAAAAATTCATAAGATTTTGATGATTCAGATCTAACTGAGTTATCAAAATCTTTTTCTTTTTCTATTAAATCATTCTTTATCTTCATTAATGTTTAAATTTTGGCATTACAAAAAAAGCTGAATAAATTCAAACTTCAAATATTACATGTATTAATATCTATTAATTCTTTAATTATCAGAATACGTTTTTTGAAGTTAGAAAAGCAACGATA